>DASQHW010000109.1:0-9986 GCA_035631895.1 Acidimicrobiia bacterium
TTGCGTGGGCCGTGCAAACGTCGAACTGCATCGCGACGGACCGATTGCCCGGGTCGTCCTCGACCGTCCCGAGCGCCGCAATGCACTGTCGCTCGCGCTGATGCAGGAAGTGATCGAGACCCTCGACGACATCGCGGCCGACACGGCGGCCCGGGTCGTCGTCGTGGAAGGCAACGGCCCCGCGTTCTCGGCCGGCCACGACCTGGCCGAGATGACCGCAACCCGCGACGCCGCGTTCTACGAGGAACTGTTCGCGACATGTGTACGGATGATGACGCGTGTGCACGAGCTCCCCCAGCCGGTGATCGCGAAGGTGCACGGCATCGCGACGGCCGCGGGATGCCAGCTCGTCGCTGCGTGCGATCTCGCGGTGGCGGCCGAGGAGGCGCGCTTCGCGACGCCGGGCGTCAACATCGGGTTGTTCTGCTCGACACCCATGGTGCCCGTCGCCCGAGCAGTCGGCCGCAAACGCGCGTTGGAGATGCTGTTCACCGGCGAGATGATCGATGCGAAGACGGCGCTCGAATGGGGCCTCGTGAACCGCGTCGTCCCCGCCGATCGTCTCGACGACGAGGTGCTCGAGCTCGCAGGTCGCATCGCGCAGGCGAGCGCGTATGTGCTCGCGCTCGGCAAACGAGCGTTCTACGCGCAGGACCAACTGCCGGAGCATGCCGCGTACGACGTCGCCTGTCCCGTGATGGTCGACAACGCGCAGGCCGACGACGCGTACGAAGGCATGCGCGCGTTCCTCGAGAAGCGCGCGCCGAAGTGGTCGAACCGCTGACAGCATCCGCGACGCGGCGCCGGCTGCCCGCACTCGCGCCGTTCCGTCACGGTCCGTACGCGCGCCTGTGGACCGGCGCGTTCTTGTCGAACATCGGCACGTGGATGGAATCCATCGCGCTCGGGATCTATGTGACCAAGCACACCGGTCAGGCGGCGTGGACCGGCACCGTTGCCGCGGCCGCGTTCCTGCCGATCGCGATCTTCGGTCCCCTCGGTGGGGCGCTCGCCGACCGGTTGCCGCGCAAGTGGCTCTTGCTCACGACGACGCTCGTGCAGACCGGGCTCGCGGCGGTCCTGGCGCTCCTCTTCACGATCGGGCACCCGTCCGCTCCCGTCGTCACGCTCATCGCGCTCGGGAACGGAATCTGTGCGGCGCTCGGCTTTCCCGCGTTCCAGTCGATGCTTCCCGACCTCGTGCCGACCGAGGATCTCCCGGGAGCGATCGCGTTGTCCTCGGCGCAGTACAACCTCGGGCGTGTCGTGGGGCCGGTCCTGGCGAGCGTCGTCATCGGGGCCGACCGCTTCGCCGCCGCCGAGATCGCGAACGCGATCAGCTTCTTCGCGGTCGTGGCGGTCCTGCTCACGCTCACGTTGCCGCCGCCCGTGCCCCGCGCCGCCGGCGAGCGCCTGTGGCGCTCGATCCGCGAGGGGTTCCAGTTCGTCCGCCGCGAGCCGGGCCTCCGGATCACTGCGGCGGCGATGTGCCTGAACACGTTCCTTGCCGCACCGTTCATCGCGCTGGTCGCGGCGATGGCGGTGAAGGTGTTGCACGACAACGGGAGCGGCACATCCGTCCTGGTGACCGCGCAGGGCATCGGCGCGGTGGCGATGGCGCTCTCCCTCGGCAGCCTGATGCACCGACTCGGCGCGCGCCGGGTGATGCTCACGATGATGGGCACGCTCCCGTTCGCGCTCGCGGCTTACGCATACGCACCGAACCTCGCAACGTCTGCGCTCGCGTTGTTGGTGGTCGGTGCGTTCTACCTCGGCGCACTCTCGACGTTCACGTCGATCGCCCAACTCCGCGCGCCCGCGAGCATCCGGGGTCGCGTCCTGTCCGTATATACGGTGATCCTCGGCGCGCTGTACCCGCTGGGCGCGGTCATACAGGGAAAGCTGGCGGACCACATCGGCTTGCGCGCGACGACCTTCGGTACGGCCGTGCTGCTCGGCGTGGCGCTCCTGATCCTCCGCGCACTGCGGCCCGGGATCACCAAGGCAATCGACCAGCCCGTGGAGGTAGGGTCCGCGGCATGACCGTTGTAGAGCTCGAACGTCGCGACCACATCGCGGTCGTGACGCTGAACCGACCGGAGGCGCGCAACGCGATCAGCCCGGAGGTGAGCCGGACGATGGCCGCGGTGCTCGACGACATCGAGACCGATCCGGAGCTGCGCGCCGTCGTCGTCACCGGACGCGGTGAGGTGTTCTCCGCGGGCGCCGACCTCAAGGTCGTCGCAGCCGGGAACGCCAACGACATCGCGCGCGGCAAAGGCGGCTTCGCCGGCATCGTCACGCGCGACTTCCCGAAGCCGATCATCGCGGCCGTGAACGGGCCCGCGCTCGCCGGAGGCTTCGAGATCGTGCTCTCGTGCGACCTCGTCGTCGCGGCGGAGACCGCCCGCTTCGGGATCCCGGAGGTGAAACGGGGGCTGATGGCGGCGGCGGGCGGGCTCATCCGTCTGCCGAAACGCGTGCCGCTCGCGATCGCGCTCGAGCTGGCGATGACGGGCGATCCCATCGACGCAGCACGCGCGCTCCAGCTCGGCCTCGTCAACCGCGTCGTGCCGGCCGAACGAGTCGTCGACGAGGCGATCGATCTCGCCAACCGCATCGGCGAGAACTCGCCGATCGCCGTGCGCAACTCCCGCCGCCTCGTGCGTGAGGCCGCCGAGTTGAGCGAGGCCGAGGGCTGGACCCGGACCCTCGAGCTGATGATGCCGGTGTTCGAGAGCGGCGACGCGGTGGAGGGTGCGACCGCGTTCGCCGAGAAGCGACGCCCGGTCTGGCGCAGCACGTAGGCGCCGGAGCCCCGGCCTCCACGCCCGGTAGCGACTCTGGGAGCAAACACTCCTAGAATCCGACTCGTGACGTCCGACCGTCTCCGCGTCGAGGACCTCGCCCGGCGGGCCGAGACCTCGGTCGACACGATTCGCTTCTATCAGAAGCGCCGATTGCTCGCTGCGCCGGTCCGCGAGGGACGGATCGCGTGGTACGGCGCCGAGCACCTCGAGCGGCTGCAACGCATCCGGGAGCTGCGCGGGCGCGGCCTCACGCTCGCGCTGATCGGCCGCATGCTCGACGGCCAGCTCGACCCGACCGACGTCCCCCTCGCCGCCCCGGTCGCGGAGGCGGACACCGAGGGACCGGAGGAGTTCCTGACGCTCGGCGAGCTCGCCGAGCGTTCGGGCGTACCGCACGCGCTGCTCGAAGCCGTCGCGCGCGAGCATCTGCTCGTCCCGCGGCTACACGACGGCGCGCCGCGCTACACGAGCGCCGACGTCGCCGTCGTCCAACAAGGGCTGCGGCTGCTCGAACAGGGCCTGCCGCTCCCCGAGCTGTTGACGCTCGCGCACGAGCACCACGACATGACCCGCGACATCGCGGAGGCCGCGGTCTCGCTCTTCGATCGATATGTACGCACTCCCCTGCGCGCGTCGGATCTTCCCGACGTCGAGAAGGCAGAACGGCTCGTCGACGCGTTCCGCACCTTGCTTCCGGCCGTCACCACACTCGTCGCGCACCACTTCCAGCGCGTGCTGCTCGAGGTTGCACAGGAGCATCTCGAATCCGTCGGCGAGCCGACGGAGCTTGCGGCAGTCAACGCGGAAGCTGCTCGCCGCCTCGAGTCGGGTTGGACGACATGAGCCGGGTGTCCGGCACGACGATCCTTCCTGCCGACGAGGACAAGCCGCGCGTCGTCGAAGCGATGTTCGATCGCATCGCGCCCCGTTACGACCTGCTCAACCGGGCACTCACCTTCCGCATGGACGTGCGGTGGCGGCGCGTCGCGGTCGACGCGCTCGGGCTGCCGGGCGACGCACGCGTGATCGACCTCGCATGCGGGACGGGCGATCTGTGCCGGACCTTGGGGAAGGCCCACCTCCGTCCGGTGGGCGTCGACTTCTCGCTCGGCATGTTGCGCGCCGCGCGCACGGACGCCCCACTCGTCCGCGCCGACGCGCTCTGCTTGCCGTTCCTGACCGGTTCGTTCGACGGGTTGACGTGCGGCTTCGCGCTTCGCAATTTCGCGGCGCTGCCCGACACGTTCGCCGAGTGCGCGCGCGTGCTGCACCCGGGCGGCCGGCTCGCGTTGCTCGACGTCGCGGAGCCGCAGAGCGCGACGGCGCGTGCGGTGCATGCCGCGTGGTTCCGCCGGGTCGTGCCGTTCGTCGGCGGACTCGTCTCGGACCGGGACGCCTACCGGTATCTCCCCGCGTCCACTGCATACCTGCCTTCGGTGCCCGAGATCTGCGACATGCTCGGGGACGCAGGCATCGTGCAGGTCAGCCGCCGCATGCTCGGCTTCGGGGCAGCCCAGCTCTTCACGGGAACACGCGCATGACGCACGTCACGGCGTCACCGGCCTCGCACCTCGTCGCCCGGACGCGTGCACTCGACACACGCGCCGAATCCTTCGACCTGCTCGATCGGTTGGGTCGCGACGGGTTCGCGTGGCTCGACGGCGACGCCGGCTTCGTGACCAGCGGCGTCGCAGCAACGCTCACGCCCGCCGAGGCGCCTGCCTTCCTGCGCGGGCTCGTGCACGAGCGCGACGACGACGTACCGCCGTGGGCCGGTCCGCGGGCCGTCGGCGCACTTCCCTTTGCGGGCGGCGGCCGTCTCGTCGTGCCTTCGCTCATCACCGCGCGCGACGCGGACGGACGCGGCTGGTGCACCGCGATAGGCCGGCCCGACGAGCCGTCGGTGCTGCGCGTCGCCGGGGGCCGCCCGTCCCGTTTCCGCGTCGAGTCCTGCACGACCGCCGGAGCGTGGCGTGACGCCGTGACCGACGCGCTGGCACTCATCGACGCCGGACAGCTCGAGAAGGTCGTCCTTGCACGCGCCGTGCACGTGGAGGCGGACAGGCCGTTCGAGCCCCGGACGGTGCTCGCCGAGCTGCGGCGCACGCAACCGGGGTGCACCGTGTACGCGGCCGGCGGCTTCGTCGGCGCGACCCCCGAGCTCCTCGTACGGAAGCGCGGGAACGACGTGCTGTCCCGGCCGCTCGCCGGCACCGGGAGCGATGTGGCCCGCCTCGTCGCCTCCCGCAAGGACGCGCACGAGCATGCGGTCGTCGTCGCGGCGGTGGTCAACGCGCTCACTCCGACGTGCGGCGCGGTCCGCACCGAAGGGCCCTCACCGCTCGTGCTTGCGGACGTGACGCACCTCGCGACCTCCGTCTCCGCGCGTTGCGCGGACGCTCGTGCATCGGCGATCGACCTCGTGCGAACGCTGCATCCCACGCCCGCGGTCGCCGGCACTCCACGCGCGACCGCGCTCGAAGCGATCCGGCGGCTCGAACCGATCGGTCGCGGCAACTACGCGGGTCCGTGCGGCTGGGTGGACGCCCGTGGCGACGGTGAGTTCGTCGTCGCGCTTCGATGCGGCGCACTCGAGGGCAGCACCGCGCTGTTGCACTCGGGCGCGGGCATCGTCGCCGGATCCGATCCCGAGGCCGAGTGGGACGAAACCCAACAGAAGCTCGAGCCGATGTTGCGCGCGCTCGTTCGCCCGTAGCGCGACTACGCGATCAGCAGCGTCAGCTCGTCGTCGGCCGCGGGCGTGCTGACGTCACGCGGTCGGGGCCGGGCAACGATCGAGATCACGCACGCGAGGCACGCGAGCGCGGGAATCGCGGTTTGGTAGAAGTGGTGCGTGACGCTCCCGACGACTTCCGGTGACAGCGACGGGAATTGATCGCTCATGAGGATGAACGCGCTGTAGATCGCGACCGACCAGGCCAGCAGGTTCGGCCTGCGCATGGCGAGGAACGGGAATGCCGCGAACGCGTACCACGGCATCACCCACGGGCTCGTCACGAGGAACGCCGCGAGCGCGGCGGCGATCGCGAGCTCCGGGGTGCGCCGGCCGGTGAATCGAACGAGCACGAAGATCAGCAAGAGGCCGGCCATCAGCGTCGTGCTGTCGGGCATGACCGAACGCAGTTGGCTCGCGGACAACGACACGTAGGGGAACGGGCCCGTGAGGATGCTCCCGAGCGGGTTCCAGACCGACAGGCGGCTGACCAGCTCCTGGTGCGCCTTGGCGTTGTCCAGCCAACCGGAGAGGAAGAGATATGGCGCCGCGCCGAGACCCAGCGTGATCGCGGCAAGCTTCACGGTCTCGGGGCGCGTCCATCGTCGTGCCGCCCACACGCCGAGTGCGGCGGCGCCCGCGATCACACTGAAGTTGATCGAGACACCGAATGCGAGCGCGAGCGCACAGGGCACGACGCGCCGCTCCAACGCGAGAAGGAACGCGAGCATGAACGCGAGGGCGATGAGGGCGTCGGGATGCCCGCCGTTGATGACGCTCACCGAGACGAGCGGATGCAGCCCCACGAACGCCAGCACGGTCGGGTTGCGCGTGCGCTTCCACAGCAACCACAACAATGCACCCACGGCAGACACCGCGATGAGCTGGTACAGGAGACGCGCCAAGAACGTCGATTCGCCGACCACCGGCGCGAGCGCCGCCATGACGACAGTGAAGGCGGGACCGTAGATGTCGGGCGTGCGTTGCCAGATGTCGCTCACGTGGCGGCGCATCGGGTCACCCTCGAAATGCATCGGATAGGTGTCGTAGGGGTTGTGATGGTGTTCGGTCACGATGCGCCCGTACATCGCGTACGAGAACACGTCGTTCGACTGGTGCGAAGGAGTTGCCACCGCCAACAGCGACGTCAGCACGATCGCGACGAGCACGGGACGCAACGGCAGCGTTCCCCGCGCCCAACCGAGCGCGACCAGCAGGACCCAGGCCGTCAGCCCGACGATCACCAAGGTCGCGCGTTCCGTCGGGGTGATCGACGCCACGGTCAGCAAGAGGACGGCGCTCGCGAGTGCGGACACGAGGAGCGTGGCGTACACCAGCGCGGTGCCGAGGGGCTCCGTGCGCGCGACGGTGTCCCACCGTTGTCGCACCATGCCCGCTGCTACACGCGCTTGCACCCGCGTTCGTCTCCCCACGGTTCGAGTCTCGATCGGGAAATGCTACGCGCACTCACTGCGCGAGCGCGGTCGCGGCCGCGTCCCACATCCGGCGGTGCGCGGTGATGCCGGCTTCGCGGTCGATGGTGACGACCACGACGTCGGGGCCCCCCGCGATGACCTCGTGCCACTTCGCACGGCCCTCGACGCGTTCGGCGGTGATGCCGTGTGCGCGCGCAACCGCCACCGGATCGACGCCGGAGGGCGTCGCGAACAGCGCTTCGAACTCCGGGAGATCGTGCTGCGGAAGGTAGGAGAAGATGCCGCCGCCGTCGTTGTCGATGACGACGAACGTCGTCGCTGCGCTCCGGTCCGTGTGCAGCAGGCCGTTGGTGTCGTGGAGGAAGCAAAGATCACCGCTCAACGCGACGGTCGGGCGGCCCTCGTTCGCGGCGGCGACCCCCGCCACCGTCGAGACGAAACCGTCGATGCCGTTGGCACCGCGGTTCGCGAGCACGCGTACGCCGGTGCGGGGTGCCATGCACCACTCGAGGGCGCGCACCGGCAGGCTGGACGCGACCACCAAGGTACCGCCGTCGGGGATCGCGGCCGCAAGGTCGCGCGCGACCTGACCTTCGATCGGAACCTCGCAATCGTCGAGCACTCGATCGATCGCGGCACGTACCCGGCGCTCGGCCGTGTACCAGCTCGCGAGCCACGACGACCGCACCGGTTCCGCGCCGAGTGCGATGGTGAGCGACGTCAGGAACCCGTTCGCGTCCGCCGCGACATGGTGCGCCGTCGAACGTTGCGGGTCGAGCCACGAACGGTGCGGATCGACGACGACGTGAGGCACGTCGGTGTCGAGCCAGGCGTTCGCGACCTTGCTCGTGAGCGGCGCGCCGAGGCGGATCACGAGCTCCGGACGGTGCGCACGCGCGAATTCCTCGCTGCGGAGCAACGCCTCGTACGTCGACACCGTCTGCGGGTCGGTGCGCAACTGCGATACCGCGTCGGCCAGCACCGGCCACCCGGCCGCTGCCGCGAAGCGGTGCACGACCGACGGGTCCGCGCCCGCGCCCCATCCCGCGACGACCAGGCCGTGCGGATGGGCGCGAACGAGATCGGCGATCTCCGCGATCTCGCTCGGGGCCGCTTCGGCGCGAACACGCGTCGTCCGTATCCATGGCCCTCCGCCGGCGCGTGCGGGGGCATCGACGAGCGGCGCACCGGTTGGGACCAGTGGCTCTTCGAACGGCAGGTTGAGGTGCACGGGGCCCGGCGGCGGCCCGAGTGCTTCGGCGACACTGCGGCCGGCGAGCGCCCGCCACCGCGCACCGACGCCGCGGCCGTCGACCGGTGGCCCGGGATCGTGGTACCAGCGCACCGCGCGCCCGTAGAGGTGGGCCTGATCGATCGTCTGGCCCGCGCCCCAGTCCCGCAGCTCGGGAGGACGGTCGGCGGTGCAGACGAGGAGCGGCACACGGGCGTGATGTGCTTCGATCACGGCCGGATGCATGTTCGCGGCTGCGGTCCCGGACGTGCAGCACACGATGGCCGGCCGCCCGCTCGCGAGCCCGACCCCGAGCGCACGGAATGCCGCCGATCGCTCGTCGAGGACGACGTCGACACGTAGGCGTCCGTCGCGGGCGAGCGCCAGCACGAGCGGCGTGTTGCGGGAACCGGGCGACACGACCGCGTGCGTGAGGCCGGAACGAGCCCATTCGTCCACGAGCGTGCTCGCAAACGAGGTGGTGACGTCGCGGCCTGTCATCGCGCCACAATGCTCCCGTGCCGAAGGTCGTGCTCGTCCCGGGCTTCACGCAGACGGCGAGCTCCTGGGGCGGCGTCCGCGACGTGATCGACGCGAGCTGCGACGTCGTCGCGGTCGACGTGCCCATCCGCGAGAGTTTTGGCAAGACGGCCGAGGCCATCGGGACGCGCGGCGGCCGCGCCGTGTACGCGGGCTACTCGATGGGCGGCCGGCTCTGCCTGCGGCTCGCGCTCGACCACCCGCATCTGGTGCGCGGGCTCGTGGTGGTGAGCGCGACACCGGGCATCGCCGACGCCGATGCGCGTCGCGCCCGAGTCGCATCCGACGAGCAGCTCGCCCGCTCGATCGAACGCGACGGCGTGGACGCCTTCCTCGAACGCTGGCTCGCGCAGCCGTTGTTCGCGACCGTCCCGCCCGGAGCGCCGGGGCTCGCCGAACGCGCGCTCCTTCCCGCGAGCCACCTGACCCACTGCCTGCGCGTGCTGGGAACCGGCACGATGGAACCGATGTGGACGCGGCTGGCCGAGCTGACGATGCCCGTCGCGCTCGTGACCGGCACCCTCGACCGGAGCTATGACGCGATCGCGGGGCAGATGCGCGAACGCATCGGAGGCCCGGTCGAGCACATGCGCCTCGAGGGCGGTCACTCGCTCCCGCTCGAGCAGCCGGCCGCGCTCGGCGAGCTCATCGCGCGGTTCGCAGCGCAGCACGGCTAGCTGATCCAGAACGCCGTCGCGAGCAGCACCGCGAGTGCGAGCTGGAACCGGACCGTGCCGACGAGCGCGGCGATCAACGCCGGCGGATCGGATCGCGTCATCACGTTGCGGACGGGACGCACGGCGAGCGGCGCGGCGAGGAGGGCGAGCAGCGCGTCCGGCTCGAACGCGGCGGCGATCGCGACCGCGACCAGCGCGCCGGCGAGGCAGCCCGCGTAGAGCTTGCGCGCGGACGCAGCACCGACGCGGACCGCAATCGTGCGCTTGCCGGTGACACGATCGCCGTCGGCGTCCCGGATGTTGTTGGCGAGCAGGACGCCGCACGCGGGAAGCCCGACAGCGAGTGCCGCGAACCACGTGACGGCCGGGATGGTCTCGTGCTGCACGTACGCGCTGCCCACCGTCGCGACGAAGCCAAAGAACACGAGCACCATCACCTCGCCGAGACCGATGTAGCCGTACGGCTTCGGACCGCCGGTGTACGTCACGGCGGCACCGATCGCCGCGACACCGAGCAGCAGCAACCACGGGTTGACGATCAGCGAGAGCAGGCCGCCC
>DASQHW010000110.1:0-9298 GCA_035631895.1 Acidimicrobiia bacterium
GGAGACGCGTCGACCCTTCCGCCGCACATCGGCGACCAGCTCGACGGCGCGCCATTCGTGCTGGCTATCGGCACGCTCGAGCCCCGCAAGAACTTTCCGCACCTCGTCGGCGCGTTCGGGGAGCTCGCGGTCCGCCACGAGGGCCTGCGGCTCGTCATCGCCGGACACGACGGACCGGGTCGTCCGGCCCTCGACGCCGCGCTCGCGCGGCTCCCGGACGCGGCCCGGTCGCGCGTGGTCGTCACCGGCGGCGTGAGTGACGCGGCACGGCGAGCGCTGCTCGAGCGTGCGACCGTGCTGGCGTACCCGTCGATCTACGAGGGGTTCGGGTTCCCGGTGCTGGAGGCGATGAGTGTCGGGGTGCCGGTCGTCGCGGCACGCCGCGGCTCGATTCCCGAGGTCGCCGGAGATGCTGCGCTCCTCGTCGAGCCGACCGACGAGCACGCACTGGCGGCCGAGCTCGAGCGCGTGATCGTCGACAGCGCGACGCGTGCCGAGCTCGTGGGGCGTGGCCACGACCGAGTGCGCGCGTTCTCCTGGGACGACACGGCGCGTGCCCTCGTATCGTGCTATCGACGCCTGGCCGGAAACTGAGCACCATGACCGGCGCGCGGCAAACCGGCCGCATCAGCATCGCAGTTCACGGCGGGCAGCTGTTGCAACCCGTGCCCGGTGGCATCGGGCGCTACATCCGGGCGATCCTCGAGCGGCTCGGAAGCGTCGGCATCGATGCGATCGCGTTCGCAGCCGGCGCGCGCCCGCCCGGTCTCGCGCCGAACGTTCCGTGGATAGATCTCGGGCGTCCTCACGGCAGCGTGCGCTACGAGCTGTGGCACCGACTCCGCCGAGGGGCGCCCGTGCCGCCGGCCGACCTCGTGCACGCACCGAGCCTCGCGGTACCGCCCGCCGGACGCACACCGCTGGTCGTGACCGTGCACGACATCGCGTTCATGCGCATCCCGCACGTCACCACGTCTCGCGGCGTGCGCTTCCACACGCGGGGGCTCGACATCGCGCGCCGCGACGCGACGCTGATCATCGTGCCGTCCGCGTTCACTCGCCGGGAGCTCGAGCGAGAGGGCTTCGCGCCGGACCGGTTGCAGGTCGCGCAGTTCGGGGTCGACCCACCGGTGCCACGCGACCCGGAGGAGCTCGCCGCGACGGTCGAGCGCGCCGGTGTGCGGCCTCCGTATGTGCTCACGGTCGGCACGCTCGAGCCACGCAAGGACCTTCGCACCATCAGCGACGCGGTCGCGCAGCTTCGCACTCGCTACCCGAGTTTGACGTTCGTCGCCGTCGGTCCGCGCGGTTGGAAGGACGTCAGTGGGCTCGACCGCTCGTTCGTGCGCGTGCTCGGAGAACAACCTTGGCGCGTGGTCGACGCCCTCTACCGGCGAGCCGAGGCGTTCTGCGTCGCCTCACTGTACGAGGGGTTCGGGCTCCCGGCACTCGAAGCGATGGCACGGGGCGTGCCGACGATCGTGACCACCGGATCGGCCATGGAGGAGTTCGTGCACGGCGCCGGAATGCTCTTTGCACCGGGGGACGTCGACGCCTGCGTCCAGGCGATAGATCGTGTGCTGAACGACGAGCGCTACCGCGACGAGCTTCGGCGCGCGTCTCGCGCGCGTGCAGCAGAGCTGACATGGGATCGTTCGGCCGAAGCGCACGCACGCGCCTACGCACGCGCTCTGACCCGCGCCCATTCGTAGACTCCCGACGTGCGCGTGCTCCTCGACGTCTCCGCGGTACCGGCCCGGCCGGTCGGGGCGGGCATCTACACGATCGAGATCGCGCGAGGTCTCGACGCGCGCGGGGTCGAGCTGCACCTGCTCACCCGCCGCAGGGACGCGCAGCGGTGGTCGTCTATCGCCCCGCGCGCAGTCGTGCACGCCGACGCACCGGATCGCCGGCCGTTACGGCTCGCGTGGGAACAGATCGGCGCGCCCGCGCTCGCTCGGGCCGTGCAACCGGACGTGTGGCACGGTCCGCACTACACGATGCCGCTGCGGGCGTCGGTGCCGACGGTCGTCACCATGCACGACCTCACCTTCTTCGACCATCCCGAATGGCACGAGCGCTCCAAGGTCGTGTACTTCCGTCGCATGATCCGTGCGGCGGCTGCGCATGCGGACGTCGCGTTGTGCGTCAGCGCGTTCACCGCGGCACGCTTGCGCGTCAACTGCCGCGTGCGCGGTGAAGTGGTCGTGGTGCCGCACGGTGTCGATCACGAGCGGTTCATGCGGGCAACGGACCGGCTCGAGCGCGACGAGGAGGCGCTCGCTCCGCACGGGATCACACCGCCCTACATCGCGTTCTCCGGAACCATCGAGCCCCGCAAGGACGTGCCGACGCTCGTACGAGCGTTCGCGGCTGTCGCTCGCGCGCACCCGGACCTTCGCCTGGTGATCGCGGGCGGAGATGGTTGGGGCGCCGCGCAGGCCCGCGACGCGATCGCGGCGAGCGGCGCATCGACACGGGTGCTGAGAACGGGCTATCTCCGCCACGACACGCTGGTGTCACTCTTTCGCCGGGCGTCGGCCGTGGTATATCCCTCGCTCGAGGAGGGGTTCGGCCTCCCGGCGCTCGAGGCGCTGGCGTGCGGCGCGCCACTCGTATCGACGCGCGGGTCGGCCGTCGAGGAGGTCGTCGGCGACGCGGCACTCCTGGTCCCGCCGCACGACGAACGCGCCCTGGGGGACGCCATCGAACGTGTGTTGGACGACGCCGCAGTTGCCGCACGACTGCGCCGGGACGGGCCCGAGCGGGCCGCCAAGTTCACCTGGGACCGCAGCGTCGCCGGCCACCTCGACGCCTACGACCGCGCGATCGCGGCGAGACGCGTCGGCACATGAAGGCGCTCGTCACCGGCGCGGGCGGCTTCGTGGGCCCGCACCTCTGCGCGCACTTGCGGGCAGCCGGTGACGAAGTGATCGATCCGGGCAACGAACGTGCCGGGTTCGACATCACGAACCGCGGGGTCGTGAAGGACGTGCTGGAGCACCACCGGCCCGACGTGGTGTACCACCTGGCCGCCCGATCGGACGTCGCCGCGTCGTGGCGCGACCCGACGGGCACATTGCGCGTGAACGTCGAGGGCACACAACACGTTCTCGACGGGTCCCGCGCCGCGGGCGTGCGGCGCGTGCTCGTGATCGGGAGCGCCGAGGAGTACGGACGCATCGAGGCCACCGACCTCCCCGTGCGCGAGGACGCGCCGCTCCGGCCGATCACGCCGTACGGAGCGAGCAAGGTCGCGGCGTCGTACCTGGCGCTGCAGGCATGGCTCGGCTCGGGCCTGGAGACCATCCGCGTGCGACCCTTCTCCCACACCGGCCCCGGCCAGCTCGACACGTTCCTGATCCCGGCACTCGCGCGCCGCATCGTGGCGGCCGAGCGCGACGCCAATGCGGTGGTGACGGTCGGCGCCGTCGACCCCGTACGCGACATCAGCGACGTGCGGGACGTCGTACGCGCCTATCGGCTGTTGATGGAGCACGGCGAGCCGGGCGAGGTCTACAACGTGTGCGGCGGGAGCGGCATCGCCGTGCGCGACATCCTGGATCGTCTGCTGGGCAAGGCGCGGAGGCCGGTACGCGTCGAGACCGATCCCGCGCTGCTCCGTCCGGTCGAGGTACCGGTGCTCGTCGGCAACCCCGCGAAGCTGCGCGCCACGACGGGATGGGAACCCGCGCTCTCGATCGACGCGACGCTCGACGCCGTGCTCGCCGAAGCGCGCGCCGGCTGACCCCGGCAGCGGCGCAGAACGAAGGCGTCACGGCTCCTGTCGGTCGAGCCATCCCAACAACGCGGCGATCGCACGCGGATCGTGGCGGAGCCGGTGGGCGCCGTTCGCCACGATGCGGAGGTCGACGGCCTCGCCACCTGCGTCGAGAAGCAGGCGTGCATCCTCGACGGGCACCACGTCGTCCGCACTGCCGTGCACGAGCAGCCACGGACGCGGCCGCACGCGCTTCGCCGCCTCGATCGGGTCGAGGTTCGCGATCGCGCGTATCCATGCCGCGGGATCGGGGGGATAGTCAACCGTGCGCAGCACGCCGGTGCGACGCGCGTATCCGAGGAACCACTGCGGGTCGCGCACCCACGTCTGCAAGGACGCCGGGGCGGCAAAGGTCGCGATGCCGCGCACGCGCGCGTCGTCGGCCGCCGTGACGATCGCCAGCGTGCCGCCCAGGCGGAACCCTGCGATCCACACGCCGGTGAGGTCGGTACGTGCGTGCAACGCGTCGACCGCGGCGCGCACGTCCGCGAGCCATCCCTCGATGGAGAAGTCCCCCTCGGAAGGACCGGTTCCACGAAACGTGAAGGTGAGGCCGGCCCATCCCGCTTCACGCGCCACCCGGTCGCACAAGATCTGGTCGGTGTTGCCCACGGTCGCCGCGCCGCCGGGGCCGCGCGGAAAGCCGGGCAGGACGAGGAGCGCGGGCACACGAGTCAGACCGGGTGGTCGGGCGAAGTGCGCACCGAGCCGCAAGCCCTCGGAAAAGATCTCCTCCATCGCGGCCGTTATCCTGGCCCGCGTGACGAGCGCGACGACGAATGGGGCCGCACCGGCGCTCAAGGAATGGGCAGCGATCGTGCACGCGCTGCTGGAAGGCGAGCAGGTTGTCGACGTGCGCAAGGGTGGTCTGCGCGAGGACGGCCGCCATTTCGATCTGCCGGCGCGGCGGTTCTGGCTGTCGCCGACCGCAGAGCACCAGAAGCGCGAGCTCTTGAAGCCCGCCTACGCGCACTGGATCGACCTGGCCACCGCCTCGCCCGTGGGTGCGCCGATCACGATCGCGGGATGGGCCGACATCATCGACGTCGCGACGATCACCGAGCCCGCGCAGGTCGAGGCGCTCGATTCGAAATTGATCTGGAGCTCCGATTACGTGGGCTCGCGATTCAGCTGGAAGCGCCGCGATCCGCTCTGGGTCCTGGTGCTCCGCGTGCACCGGCTCGACGAGCCGCTGACGGTCGGCTGGCGTGACGAATACGGCGGGTGCACGTCATGGGTGACCTACGCGGATCTGCCCGCGGATCCCGCCACGCTGCCGTCGCACGAGGCGTTGTCGGACGTCGCATTCGAGGCCAAGCGCAAGGGCGTCCGTGAGGCGCTCGGCGACGAGGTGTTTGCAACGTAACGGCCCCGGGGCGTCACGTTTCCTGCAAACGGGTCAGGAGCGGTACGGGCGATATCCGCGGTTGCGCGCCTCGGGGATGGTGTCGGGCCCGAAGGCAAGGAACGTCTCGGCGACGAGCACATCGTCGACCGCGGCAGTGACGTCGGGATCTTCGGCGTACCGGTCGAGGTCGTACACGATCTGCGTGCGCTTGTCGCCCATGTACCTCTGGTGCTCGAAGCGCGTCGGCCTGGCCATGGCCCCCAAAGTTACGCGCACCTCCGCGGACGTGAGGAGCGGAGCGGACGCGTGATCGGGGGGCGCCCGGAGACGCCCCCCGATCGTTTCGACTGCGTCGGAATCCGTCGTGCCTTCGCCCGGAGGGACCAGTCCCGGGAGCAACGACGGCGGTGCGGCGGTTTGGACTCCGCCAGGTGGTCCAGTCGAGTGGTTACGGCCTAGCGGCCGCGCACCTCCGAGGTCCCAGATTTATCGTGCATGCTTTGGACCACCTCCTCTCCTCGGTACGCAACGTTGTACCAGATTCCCGGAGATTCTTGAAGGCAGTTCAGGGTGTGGACGGCGGCTGTTCGCCGGCCTGGGGACCGACCGCACCGATCGCGCGGAGGTAGTCCAGCTGGGTCTCGATGACCGCATGCACCTGCTCGGGCAGGTAGGGCTCACCGGTCTCCGACGCCCTGGCCAAGATGTATTCGACAGTCTCGGCGCCCCCCACCACGACGTCGCCCGGCGGGTGCGGCGACGAGCCGTTGCCGGCCACCCCCTTGCGTTGGAAGAACTCGAGCTGGAAGTCGAGGATCCTCCGGACGTCCTGGGGCGTGAGGGTCGCGGCGACCGCGTCCGGGACATGCTCGACGACCCAGTCATAGGCCTCTTCGAGGTCGAACACCGGTGGCGGCGGCTCGACGGCCAGGCGCCCGGCCTCCCGCACGACGAACCATGCGGCGATCCCGCAGGCGACGCCGACGACGAGCAGGGCGGTGACGAGGACCACGCTCCGAAGCTACCCGGACGCCCCGGCCGCGCCCCGTAGGCTCTTGCCATGACCGAGCAGGCGACGTCCGCGGCGCTGCGGGCGGAGGCGGGCGGGCCGGCACCGCTCGACGTCACGATCATCCTGCCCGTGTACAACGAGGCCGAGCACCTCCGGGCCGAGATCGACCGCATCCGTGCCGCCATGGACGCGTCGGAGTACAGCTACGAGATCATCGTCGTGGACGACGGATCGACCGACGGATCCGGTGAGCTCGCGGCGACGATCGGCGGCGTCCGCGTGATGCGCTTCCTGCAGAACCGCGGGTCGGGCTCGGCGCGCAAGGCCGGCACGGCAGCCGCGCGGGGCCGGGTCACCGTCTGGACCGACGTCGACATGACCTACCCGAACGACACGATTCCGCAGCTGGTGAAGGAGCTCGACGGATACGACCAGGTCGTCGGCGCGCGCCGCACCGAGGAAGGCACGATGAAGGGCCTGCGTGTCCCGGCGAAGTGGTTCATTCGCAAGCTTGCGAGCTTCCTCACCCAAACGAAGATCCCCGACCTGAACTCCGGGTTCCGCGCCTTCCGCACCGACGTGGCCCGGCAGTACATCCGCCACCTCCCGCCCGGCTTCTCGTGCGTCACGACGATGACGATGACCTTCCTGTCCGGCGGCTACTCCGTGAAGTACGTGCCGATCGACTACGCGAAGCGTGCGGGGGAGTCGAAGTTCCACCCGATCAAGGACACGCGCCGCTACGGCACGCAGGTCGTGCGCATGGTGCTCTCGTACAACCCGCTGCGCATCTTCCTCCCGGTCGGCTTCACGCTCCTTCTCCTGGGGAGCGGGAAGCTCGTCTACGACGCCGCGAAGTACGACTACCACATCACGACGAACACACTGCTGGTCCTGTTCGCGGCGTTCCAGGTGATCGTCATCGGGCTGCTCGCCGACCTGGTCGTGCGAGTGACGCGCGACCGCGACGAAGTCGCGCCGGCGGCGAGCTCGATACAAGATCCTTCGGCGAGCTGAACCCCGGCGTGGCCGAGTCCCGGCATTCCGCAGGCTCGACGGTACGCAGCGCATTGCGCGGTGCCCGCACATACGGCGGCCGTATGCGCCGAGCCGCACGCCGGCGCGTCGCCGCCGCCCGAGGATCGGGCTCCGACATCCGCAAGGCGTCGCCCGAGACGTTCGTGCGCACCGCGTATCAGATCGTGCTCGACCGCGACGCCGACATGCACGGACTCGACCATTGGACGCGCCGGCTCGAGGACGGCACCCTCACAACCGACGGCGTGGTCGACGCCATGCTCGCCTCGGCGGAGTTCGCAGCCATGGGGCGCCCGCGTGATCACATCGGCTCGCTTCATCGTTCGCGCATCGCGTGGGTGCGCAGCCTCCCGCCCGCGCGCCGCATCCTCGACCTCGGTGGCGCGTCGCAGGGAAATCCGGCGGGCGCGCTCGTCGACATCGGGTGGCCGTATCCCTTCGAGCAGCTCGTGATCGTCGACCTCCCGGCCGGCGACCGCCATGAGCTCTTCGCCCGCGGCCCGCGCCCCACACACGTCGACTCGGCCCTCGGGCCCGTCGAGTACCGCTACCACTCCATGGCGGAGCTCGGTCAGTACGACGACGACACCTTCGACATGGTGTTCAGAGGCCAGAGCATCGAGCACGTACACGAATCCGACGCGGACCTCCTCTTGAAAGGCGCGTTCCGGATCCTGCGGCCGGGCGGTCTTCTCTGTCTCGACACCCCGAACGCGCGTGTGTGCCGGCTGCATACGGGCGACGCGTTGATCCACCCCGATCACAAGATCGAGTACACCCACGAGCAGCTGAGCGAGAAGGTTCGCGGCGCAGGCTTCGAGATGGTCGAGGCCAAGGGTCTGCATCTGCTCGCGTCCTCGGTCAGAGCCGGAGTGTTCTCGGAGGACGAGTTCCTGCGCAACAACGGCGTCTTCGGCGATCCGGCGGATTGTTACGTCCTCGCCTACGTGTGCCGGAAGCCGCGCTGACCGGCTCCCGTCGACGCGACACGCTCCAGGAAGCGCGCGTAACGGTCGACCACCACCGGCCACGTGTAATGACGTTCGACGAACGCACGGCCGGCGGCTCCGAGCCGTTGACGCAGCTCCGACCGACCCACCATGCGGTCGAGGGCGACGTCGAAGGCTCCGAAGCTGTCGAACCACATTCCTCCGCCCGAACGCATGCACTGGTCGACCGTGACACGGCACGCGCCGTTGACGAGCACCGGCGTTCCGACGCTCCACGATTCGAGCAGCACGATCGACAGCGACTCGACAGGTGAGGGTGAGACGAGCGCGGTTGCGCCGCGGAGCAAGCCCCATTTCGTCGCTTCGTCGACCGGGCCCAGCACCCGTATCCCCGGAGCGTCCGGTGGACGGTCGACGATCTCGCCGGCGAACAGCAGCTCCAGCGGGTCACGCCGTCGCGCTCGAGACGCCGCGAAGAAGCGGGCGAGCATCGTCGTACCCTTCGCGTCGAGCGTGCGGCCGAGACAGAGCACATACGGGTCGTCACCGATGTCGAGCGCGCGGCGGACGGTTGCGGCGTCGCCCTCTCCCGCCTCAGTACCCAGACCGAGCACGAGCTGCGGAGCGGTGATCGTCGCCGGAAACAGCGAGGACACCAGGCGTTGCTCGGCGTCGCTCCAGTGCACGAACGCACCGGGCGCGGCAAACGTCTCGCAGTAGATCGGGAGGCGGATGTCGGGCTCGTCGTGCGCAGCAGCGTGCAACACAGCACGCGAACCGAGCTTGGCAACGCCGGTCACCGTTGGGTGGTAGAGGTACGGACCGACGGCGACGATCGGGCAGGTGCTGGCCTCGGCCGCGTCCACGGCGTCGGGGCACACCGGTCCCAGCTGCTCGACGTAGCGCGCCGCCACCGCCGAGGACGCGCCGAGAGGATCACGCAGCGCGGCGGTGCGCGCCGCTGCGAAATCGGCGCCGCGTCCCGCGCGCGACCGGAACCGGTGCACGGCGACACCGTTGATCGCCACCGTGCCGGGCGCGTACGCGTCCTCCCACGTGGCGGCGTCCTGCGCGCAGGTCGTGAAGACCTCTGCGGACCAGCCCGGCCGCGCCGCGACATGCTCCGCGAGGAGGCGCGCAGCATGCTCCGCGCCTCCGTGCACCTCGAG
>DASQHW010000111.1:0-8336 GCA_035631895.1 Acidimicrobiia bacterium
CGCGGTCGTGAAGATGTACGGCCGGGCCCGGTTCTCGACGAGCTCGATGTAGCGCGCCGGGCCGGCCACGAAACCACCGAGCGAACCGAGGGTCTTCGACAACGTGCCGACGCGCAACACATCGGCGTCGTCCGGCACGACCACCTCGGGCCCGAGCACGGCGTGTGCCTCGTCGAGGACGCACAATGCCCGCTCGCGTGCGCACAGCTCGACCAGCGAATCGGCGTCGGCCGCGTCGCCGTCCATCGAGAACACGGTGTCGCTCACGACGAGTGCCCGCCGTCCGCCGCGGTCACGGAGCAACGACGCCAGATGCTCGAGGTCGCCGTGGCGGTACACCGCGACATCGGCCCGGGCGAGGCGGCAGCCGTCGATGATCGACGCGTGGTTCAGCTCGTCGCTGCACACCAGCACGCCCGGCGTCCCGAACGTCGTCAGCACGCCGAGGTTCGTCGCGAACCCGGTGGGGAACAGGGCGGCCCGCGGGGCGTGCTTCCAGGCTGCGAGCGCCCGTTCGAGCGCCGAGTGCACCGGGCGGGAACCGACGATGAGCCGCGCCGAACCGCTGCCCGAGCCATCGCGTTCCAGCGCGTCGCGCGCGGCGGCGATGACCGCCGGATGGCGCGTGAGGCCGAGGTAGTCGTTGGACGCGAACGCGACCGGTCCCTCGACCTCTGCGTGTACGTCGATGTCGCGGGGTGTTCGCCAGCGGCCGGCCCCGCGGATCGTGTGGGCCTCCGCCTGCGCCCACTCGCGCCACGTCATCTCCCACCCGTCATGTGTGCTCGCACACTTCGTCGATCGCGGCGCCGAGCGCATGCACGACCCGGTGCAGCTCCTCGGAGGTGATCGTCAGGGGCGGCATCAGGACGACGACGTCGCCGAGCGGGCGCACGAGCACCCCGCGTTCGACGGTTGCCGCCGACACCCTGCGCCCGTAACGGAGGCCTTCACGCGGCGCCCCCAGCTCGATCCCGCCCATGAGCCCTCGCAAGCGGATCTCCTTGACCGCGGGCTTGGCGGCAATCCGGTCGGCCAGGAGCGCGGCGAGCTCCTCGGAACGGGCGCGCACGTTGGCGAGCACGTTCCACGCGTCGAGCAGCTCGAGGTGACGGAGCGCGACTGCTGCCGCGAGCGCGTTCCCGCCGTATGAATGACCGTGGGAGAGCGTGTTCGTCCCCAGGTCGGGGCCGAGGAACGCGTCGAAGACGCGGCCGCTCGCCACCGTGGCCGACATCGGGAGATAGCCACCCGTCAAGCCCTTGCCGAGGCACATGAGGTCGGGACGGATGCCCGCCTGTTCGCTCGCGAACAGTGTGCCGGTACGCCCGAACCCGGTTGCGACCTCGTCGCATATCAGCAGCACGTCGTGGGCGCGGCACGCGTCCGCGAGTTGCGCGAGACCTTCGGGTTCGGCGAGCTGCATGCCGGCAGCGCCTTGCACGAGCGGCTCGATGATCACGGCGGCGAGCTCGGTCGCGTGCGCCGCGATCATGCTGCACGCGGTGCCGAAGCAGTCGGGTTCCGCGAAATTGGGAGCGCGCAACACCGGGAAGCGCAGCGGGTCGAACACGTCGGTGCCGAAGCCGCTGTCGCCGAGAGAGAGCGCGCCGATCGTGTCGCCGTGGTAGGCACCACCGAACGCGAGGAACGTCGTGCGACCGTCGACGCCACGGTTCGCCCAGTATTGAAACGCGATCTTCAGCGACTGCTCGACCGCCGAGGCGCCGTCCGACGCATACAGGAAGTGTGCGTCGTCGACCGGCACGACGGCGGCGAGTGCCTCGGACAGCTCGATCACGGTGCGATTGCCGTTGCCGAGCATCGTCGTGTGCGCGCCTTTGGCGAGCTGCTCGCGCACCGCGTCGTCGAGCTCGGGTACGCAGTGCCCCAACGTCGTGACCCACAGCGACGAGATCGCGTCCAGGTAGCGGCGACCTTCGACGTCGATCACCTCGTGGCCCTCGGCACGGTCCACGATGATCGGCGCGTTGCCGGCATACGCGGCCATCTGAGTGAAGCCGTGCCACACGACGGCCGCATCCCGCTTCACCCATCCTTCTTTGTCGCTCACACAGGGATTCTGTCGCAGGGTGTGCCGATACGTCGCACGAGCAACAATGTCCGGCGTGGCCCAGGCCGACCCACTGACGCAGCGAGATCGGTTGTTCGCGGCGACGTACCGCTGCGTCGAGCGGTTCGGTCTCGGCAAGACGACGATCGAGGATGTCGTGAAGGAGTCGGGTGTGTCGCGGGCCACGGTCTACCGGCAATTTCCCGGCGGGCGCGACGAGCTGATGCTCGAAACCGTCGGTTGGGAGCTCTCGAACTACTTCACACGGCTCGCCGACCACGTCCGGGACGCGCCGGACCTCGCCGAGCTCCTGCGCTCCGGCTTGTGGTTCGCGCACCGATCGATCGGTGAGCACGCGCTGCTGCGCAAGATCATGGATACCGAGCCGGAACGGCTGCTGCCGCTGCTCACGACGGAGTCGGCCAGGACGCTGCCGTTCATCGCCGACTTCCTGCTGCCGTACCTCCGGCGGGAGGCCGACGCGGGTCGCCTCCGCCCCGGGATCGACCTTGCCGGGGCAGCCGAGTACCTCGCCCGCTCGATCCTGTCGCTCATCGGCGCTCCCGGCCGCTGGGACCTCGAGGACCCGGACCAGGTCGGTGACCTCGTCGCCACCGAGCTCCTCGGAGGCATCTGTGTGCAACGAAACGACCCATAGGCGGCCGTTTCCGTGCAAAATGGACGTCGACATATTGACAATGAGACGTTCAATGCGTGATTGTCTCAGGTGATGCATCGCGAGACGCCGCCGCAGGCGGTCCGCCTCCTCGACGCCGCCCTGACGTGTATCGGCCGCGTCGGGCTGGCCAAGACGACCCTCGACGACGTCGCCCGCGAGGCCCGTTGCGCCCGAGCCACGGTGTACCGGTACTTCCCCGGCAAGCAGCAGCTGATCGGCGCCCTGGTCGAACGTGAGGTCGCGAACTTCGGCCAACACCTGCTCGCGGCGGCCGCCGGGGCCGAGTCGCTCGGCGACGCGGTCACGGCGATCATCACCACGGGCGCCGATGCGCTGGTCGGCCACCCGGCACTCACCTTCGTGGCCGCCTTCGAGCCCGAGCTGCTCCTCCCGCATCTCGCGTTCGAGCGCGAGAGTGCGGTGCTGTGCGCGGCCGCCGAGCTCGTCGCACCGGCGTTCGCGCCGTTCCTTCCGATCGATCACGCCACCCGGCTCGCCGAGTGGGTGGCGCGGATCACCCTTTCGTACCTGTGTTGCCCGTCGGACCACCTCGACGTGCACGATGTCGCGCAGGTGCGTGCCCTCGTTGACGATTTCGTACTCCCGGGCTTCTTGCGTCCCGCCGCTCTCGAAGGGATAACGCCATGACCACGAACCAAGAGATCCTCGGTCGCGACGAGATCAACGATCTCGAAGCGATCCTGTCGGTGACCAACAAGGACGTCGGCGCCAGGTCGCACGCGGTCGGGGCGAACATCGACGCGGTCTTCACCTGGGACTACGAGCGCAGCCGTCCAGCGCTCGTGAAGCTGTACGAGAAGGCGAAGACGTCGCAGTGGAACGTCACGACCGACCTCGACTGGTCGATCCCGGTCGACCAGGAGCAGGTCGCCCTGAACAACATGGCGCGCGAGGACGTGCAGTTCTTCAGCGACGCCGTCGACCTCGCCGGCACGCCGTTCGAGCACTGGACCGAACAGCAGTGGGTCGAGCTCGCGATCGAAGGCCAGAACTGGACGCTTTCGCAGTTCCTGCACGGCGAGCAGGGCGCCCTCCTGTGCACCGCGCGCATCGTCGAGACGGTCCCGTGGATCGATGCCAAGTACTACGCGGCGACCCAGGTGGTCGACGAGGCTCGCCACGTCGAGGTGTTCGCCAAGTACCTCGACGAGAAGCTTTCTGGTCACTACCCGATCAATGCCCACCTCGGCCTGCTGCTCGACGACATCCTCGCCGAGAGCCGCTGGGACATGACGTATCTCGGCATGCAGATCATGGTCGAAGGTCTCGCGCTGGCGGCGTTCGGCTTCCTGCACCAGATGACGACCGAGCCGCTGCTCAAGAAGCTCCTGCGGTACGTGATGAGCGACGAAGCGCGTCACGTCGCCTTCGGCGTCCTGTCGTTGCAGGAGTACTACAAGGAGCTCACCGACGCGGAGATGAAGGACCGCCAGGAATTTGCGTTCGAGGCTGCCGTCCGCATGCGCGACCGCTTCCTGCAGCAAGAGGTCTGGGACCGCATGGGCGTGCCGGTGAAGGACGCGTTGCAGCTCGTCATGGCCGACGAAGGCCGCGCGATGTTCCAGAACATCTTGTTCTCGAAGATCGTCCCGAACTGCAAGAAGCTCGGGTTGCTCGAGCGCAACGACGGCTGGCTGCGCCAGCGGTTCACCGAGCTCGGCGTCATCCAGTTCGAGGACTGGGTCGACACGGGCGAGGAGTACGCCACGCTCGACGAGGTCGCCAAGGACCGCGACGCCGCCACCGCCTGACGGGGGAGGCCGATGCGCCCGCTGCGGCGGTCTGGTCGAGCCTGGTATAGGCTACCTACCAGTCGGTAGGGCGACCCGCCCGCCATCATGACGGAGAGGGGCCGCGTGGCCACGAACGCGCTGGAAGCGCCGCAGCCCGAGCCCGGAAGTCCGCCGGCACCACGCGCCGCCCGGCGCGTGAACTGGGTCACCTCGATCCCGTTCCTCGCACTCCAAGCGGTCCCGTTGCTGGCGATCTTCACGGGCGTCAGCCGCACCGCCCTGATCCTGCTGGCATGCACGTACTTCGGGAGGATGTTCTTCATCACCGCGGGCTACCACCGGTACTTCTCGCACCGGAGCTACCGCCTCGGCCGGGTGGCGCAGGCCGTGTTCGCCTTCTGCGGGTTGACGTGCGCGCAGAAGGGGCCGCTGTGGTGGGCCGGGCATCATCGCAACCATCACAAGTTCTCCGACACCGATCGCGACATCCACTCGCCGCGGGACGGCTTCTGGTGGAGTCACGTCGGCTGGATCCTCTGTGACGAGTACGGCGCGACGCCGGTCGACGACATCAAGGACTTCGCGAAGTATCCCGAGCTGCGGTGGATGAACGCGCACGACTGGGTCGGTCCCTGGTCGCTCGCCGTCGTCTGCTGGCTGATCGGTGGGTGGAGCGGGCTCGTGGTCGGCTTCTTCGCCAGCACCGTGTTGCTGTGGCACTCGACGTTCCTCGTCAACTCGCTCGCGCACGTCTTCGGCCGCCGGCGTTACGACACCGACGACACGAGCCGCAACTCACTGCTGATCGCGCTCGTGACCGCCGGCGAGGGATGGCACAACAACCATCACCGGTACCAGAGCTCGGCGCGACAGGGCTTCCGGTGGTGGCAGATCGACACGAGCTACTACGTGCTTTGGCTGCTCTCGCGGGTCGGGATCGTCCACGACCTTCGTCCCGTACCGCAGCGGGTGATCGACGAGGGCCGCCCGCCCCGGTGATACCTTGCGCCTCCGATGAGCGAGGCGCAGGCCGCATGAGCAGTCAGCCCGTCCGCATCGTCTTTCTCGGCGGGCTGGGCGAGATCGGCCGCAACTGCTTCTGTCTCGAGGTCGACGACCGGATCCTCGTCGTCGACTGCGGGCTGATGTTCCCCGATGCCGACATGCCCGGCATCGACGTCGTCCTTCCCGACTTCACCTATCTGCGCGACAACGCCGGCCGCGTGGAAGCGGTGCTGCTGACGCACGCGCACGAAGACCACTCGGGCGGCCTGGCGTTCCTGCTTCGTGACATCTCGGTGCCGATCTACGGATCGGGCTTGTCGCTGGCGCTCGCCCGCAACCGCATCGAAGAAGCCGGGATGCTGGAGCGCACCGAGCTGATCGAGGTCCGCGACGGCGAGCGGCGCCAGATCGGTCCGATCGAGTGCCAGTTCGTCCCCGTCACCCACTCGGTGCCGCACGGCTTCGCGGTCGCGTTCTTCACGCCGGCGGGAACCATCATCCACACCGGCGACTTCAAGCTCGACCTCACGCCGGTCGACGGGCGCCGTACCGACCTTGCGCTGATCGGCGAGCTCGCGCGTCGCGAAGGTGGCGTGCGCCTGCTGCTCTCCGACTCGACCAACGCGGAGCGCCCGGGGTTCACGGCGTCGGAGTCGACGGTCGGCACCGCGATGCGGGCCTTGTTCCGTGAGCACTCCGACAAGCGGTTCATCGTCACGAGCTTCGCTTCCCACCTGCACCGCGTGGAGCAGGTGGTGCACGCGGCGGTCGCGCACGGTCGTCGCGTCGCGTTCGTGGGCCGTTCCATGGTGCAGAACGTGGCGCTCGCGCGCGAGCGTGGTGTCCTCGACATCCCCGCGCACGCCATCCTCGACATCGAGGAAACCTCGCGGTACGCGCCCGGCGACGTGTGCATCATCTGCACGGGCTCGCAGGGCGAGCCGATGAGCGCACTGTCCCTGATGGCCGCGCACGAGCACAAGCACGTGAAGGTCTCACCGGACGACGTCGTCGTCATCAGCGCGCACGCGATCCCGGGCAACGAATCGAACGTGTCGCGCGTCATCGACGCCTTGCACCGCGCGGGTGCCGAAGTCGTGCACGACCGCACGTCGCCCGTCCATGTGTCGGGTCACGCATCGCAGGAGGAGCTGAAGTTCATGCTCAGCCTGGCGTCGCCGGAGTGGTTCGTCCCCGTGCACGGCGAGTACCGCCATCTCGTGCATCACGCCCGTCTTGCCGAAGAGGTCGGCATCGCACCCGATCACGTGCTGGTGTGCGAAGACGGCGACGTCGTCACGCTCACCGAAGACGGTGCCGAGATCGAGCGGCGCGCCGTTCCCGCGGGTTACATGTACGTGGACGGGATCGTCGGTGACATCAGCCACGGGGTGTTGCGCGACCGGCGCATGCTCTCGGAGGAAGGTGTGGTCGTCGTCATCGTGACCGTCGACAAGGTCACCGGCGAGATCGTGACCGGTCCGGAGATCGTGACCCGGGGGTGGGTGTACGCGCCCGAGGCGGAAGACCTGCTCGAAGACGCGAAGCAGGTCGTTCGCGCGTCCATTGCGGACGCCGCGAAGGAGGGCGCGACGGACTTCGACACGATGCGCCGCCATGCTCGCCGGTCGCTCGGCCGCTTCATCGACGAGCGCACGCGCCGCCGGCCCGCGGTCATCCCGGTCGTCATGGAGGTGTAGTGGCGAGCCGCACCGCGCTCGTCACGGGCGGCGGCAACGGCGTCGGCACCGCGATCTGCCGGGCACTCGTCGATGCGGGCGTGTTCGTATGGGTCAACGACATCTACGAAGAACGCGCGGCGAAGGTCGCCGCAGAGCTCGGCGGCGACACGCGTGCGAAGGCGATGAAGGCGGACGTGACGAGCCCGCTCAAGATCATGCGCATGCGCGAAGCAACCGGTCCCGTCGACATCCTGGTCAACAACGCAGGGATCCCGACGCAGGGCTTCGGCGAGCTCAAGGCGTTCGTCGACACGAATCCCGAGGACTGGGAAGCGATGATGCGCCTGAACCTCGGCGCGGTGCTCCACGTCACGCACGCGTATCTCTCGGCGATGGTGGACCGCGGGTGGGGGAGAGTCGTGACGATCGTGTCGGATGCCGGCCGTCGCGGTGAGCGATTCCAGGCGATCTACGGTTCGGCCAAAGCCGGCGCGATGGGTTTCATGCGCGGGATCGCGGCCGAGGTCGGTGCCCACGGCGTCACGGCGAACTGCGTCGCGCTGGGGACGATGCGCACCGGACCGATCGAAGAGGCGGCCGCCCGCGACCCCGAGTTCGAGCGGCGCCTGGCGCGTGCCTATGCAATCCGCCGCCTCGGCCGGCCCGAAGACGTCGCGCCGCTCGTCGCCCTGCTGTGCAGCGACGCCGCGAGCTGGATCACCGGCCAGGTGTATCCCGTCAACGGCGGGTACTCCCCGGCGCTTTGACCCCCCGCGGCCCGGAACCGCTGTGGCTGGTGGGGTCAGTGTTACTTTGGGGTGATGGCTTCGCGCCGAACGTCGAAGTCCTCGCGCGCCAAGAAGCGGTCCCGACGACGGCCCTCCCGGGTCCGGGCCCAGTGGCGTGACGAGCTCTCGGAACAGCTCGGTGGGCACCGGGCGGACATCGTCGCGATCGCGCTCGTGGTCGCGGGGTTGCTCAGCTTCCTCGCGATCTTCTCGGACGTCGTCGGCCCGATAGGCGGCGCCCTCGACACCGTCTTCGCCGCGCTGCTCGGGCGGGGCAAGGTGCTCGTGCCGATCGGATTGCTCGTCGCCGCGGGGTCGATGCTCGCACCGCGGGTCACCGACGATGATGACGAA
>DASQHW010000112.1:0-2419 GCA_035631895.1 Acidimicrobiia bacterium
TCGGACCGGTGTCGGATACGACGGCCGCGATCATTGGGAGCGTATTCATCGCCCTCGGCCTGCTGGTCGCGTTTCGCGCAGGAACGCGCCGCAATGCGATCGACTCCTGAGGTCCGCCGCGCACTTGGATCGTGGAGGTCATGGCAAGTGCGGAACACGGTTCTCGGAGGGTCGAACTAGCGGCGTGCTGTGCGTGCGTACAGCGCCGTGTAGGCGATGACGACGCACATGGCGAAGATGGCCTGGGCGGCCCAGTCGTAGCCGTGCGGGTAGACCCGACCGGCGAGGTAGTGCTCGACGAAGCCGTTCGTGTACGGATGCTCTCCGGCGCGGCGCCGGAAGGACTGCTCCCACGTCGTCAAGGGGCAGTCGAAGTGCACCGTGATGCTGACCAGTCCGACCAGCACCGCCGCCAGGTGAACCGGGACTATCCACCGCCAACGCCAGGCAAGGAAGCCACCGACCGGAATGAACGCAAGGTAGGCGAGATGCATCACCACGACCGTGTCGGCGAGCAGCTTCCACCACATGCGCGTCGACGCTACCGATCTCTCGCACGACGCGCGCGCTGCGGTGCACGCCGAGAGCGGAGCCGCCTCGATTGACGTATGGTTCGCGTGGCCCGAGGAGGCGAACATGGCGCGACCGACGACACAAGATGCTCAGGTGATGTTGCAGCTTGCGACCTGGTACACCGAGTCGCAGGTCGGTGAGGCAATCAACTGGGCTCGCGGTGAGGACCTGCCTTCGGACTACGCAGAGTTCGCGGAGAAGTATCCGAATGGCAGCGACGGCCGCCTGTTGGTGAACCGCATCCTCGGTTACTACGAGACCGTCGGGACACTGTGGAAGAACCGGCTCATCAGTGAGGACCTGCTCTTCGACTGGCTGTGGGTACCTGCCGCGTGGGGTCTCGTGAAGGCAATCGCGCTCGGCATGCGTGCCGAAGCAGGCAACGCCGGGCTGTGGGAGAACTTCGAGGCGATGGCCGAACGAGAGCTCGCAGTTGCGGCCAAGGCCGATCGAGTCTCTCGCGAGAAGACCCGAAGCGGCGCGAAGAAACCATCCACACCCGCGAAGGCCAGTCGCAAGGCGAAGTAGTACGCCGTCGCCAACCCCAAGGCGGCCGTTCGGGCGCTCGCAGTACTCTGCAGGTCCACCACAGGGCCCGAAGGAGTCGTCATGCCGGACGCCGTCATCGTTGCCGCCGCTCGCACGCCGATCGGTACCGCCCGCAAGGGCACGTTGCTCGACGTGAGCGCGTTCGACCTTGCGAAGTACGCGGTGGCGGAAGCGCTGAAGCGCTCCGGGATCGACCCCACCGACGTCGACGACCTCCAGATGGGGGAGTCGCTCCAGGGCGGCGGCGACATCGCCCGCTACGCCGCCGTCGAGCTCGGGCTCGTCGAGGTCCCGGGTGTCGCGCTCAACCGGCACTGCGCGTCCGGCATGGCGTCGGTGCAGGGCGCGGCGGCGAGCATCATCGCCGGCATGGACCGGGTCGTGATCGCCGGCGGCGCGGAGTCGATGTCCACGACGCCGCAGACGATGAAGCGCAAGCTCGGCACCGACGAGTGGGAGCAGTGGATGTCACCGTCGCATCCCTCGACTCCCGACGCGCCGGCCTTCGACATGTCGATCACCGTCGGGTACAACACCGCGAAGGCGGCCGGCCTCACGCGCGAGGACTGCGACGCGTGGGCGATGCGTTCGCACCAGCGAGCCGTGCAGGCGATCGACGAAGGCCGCCTGCAAGAAGAGATCGTGCCGATCGAGGTCACGCTGCGCGACGGCACGACGAAGATCTTCGACACCGACGAGCACCCGCGGCGCGACAGCACCATGGAGAAGATGGCGTCGCTGAAGCCGCTGCACCCGGAAATCGAGAACTTCCCGGTCACGGCCGGCAACGCGAGCGGGCTCAACGACGCGGGCGCCGCGTTGATGCTCGTGAGCGCCGAGTACGCCCAGGCGCACGGCCTGAAGCCGATGGGCAAGATCGTGTCGTGGGCGTCGACGGGCACTGACCCGGCCGACACCGGCCTCGGCCCGATCCTCGCGATCCCGAAGGCGCTCGAGCGCGCGGGCCTGCGCATCGAGGACGTGGACCTCGCCGAGATCAACGAGGCGTTCGCGTCGGTGCCGGTCGCCGCGTGCCGCAAGCTCGGCCTGAGCGAGGACATCACGAACGTCAGCGGCTCGGGCTGCTCACTGGGTCATCCGGTCGCCGCGACGGGCAGCCGCATGATCATCACCACGATGTACGAGCTGCGCCGCCGCGGCGGTGGCTTGGGTCTCGCCAGCATGTGCGCGGGCGGCGGCATGGGCAGCGCGACGGTCTTCGAGGTCTACCCCGGCTGATCCCGGCACGACGCGTCGATCACGCGAGCGTGCGGAGCTCCCGGAGCGCGACCGAGAG
>DASQHW010000113.1:0-1978 GCA_035631895.1 Acidimicrobiia bacterium
GCTGATCATCGGGCCGTGGAACTATCCCGTGCAGCTCGTGCTCGCGCCGCTCATCGGTGCGATCGCCGCAGGGAACTGCGCGGTGCTCAAGCCTTCGGAGGTCGCGCCGCACGCGTCCCGCACGCTCGCCCGGATCCTGCCCGAGTACCTCGACCCCGACGCGGTTGCCGTGGTGGAGGGCGCGGTGCCCGAGACCACCGCGCTGCTCGCCGAGCGATTCGATCACGTCTTCTACACCGGCAACGGCGCTGTGGGACGCATCGTGATGGAGGCCGCAGCGAAGCACCTCACTCCGGTGACGCTCGAGCTCGGCGGCAAGAGCCCCGCGATCGTCGACCGGCACGCCGATGTCGCAGTCGCCGCACGCCGCATCGCATGGGGCAAGTACGTGAACGCGGGCCAGACCTGCGTCGCTCCCGACTATGTCCTCGTCGACGCGCAACTCGAGGACGCGCTGCTCGACCGGCTGCGCGAATCCGTCCACCAGTTCTACGGGGCCGACCCGCGCCGGAGCCCCGACTACGCGCGCATCGTCAACGACCGGCACTTCGAACGCCTCCAACGTCTCGCGCGCGACGGCGAGATCGTCTACGGCGGTGAGCACGACGCCGCGAGCCGCTACTTCGCGCCGACTGCTCTGCGCAACGTGCCCGTCGGCGCGTCAGTGATGCAAGAGGAGATCTTCGGGCCGATCCTGCCGGTGATCCCCGTCGCCGACGTGACCGCGGCGATCGACTTCGTCAACGAGCGTGAGAAGCCGCTCGCCCTGTACTTGTTCTCGGAATCGCAGGCGGTGCAGGAACGGGTCGTCGAGGAGACCACGTCGGGCGGTGTCGCACTGAACGCGACGATGATGCACCTCGCAGTCGCGGAACTCCCCTTCGGTGGCGTCGGGCCGAGCGGCATCGGCGCGTATCACGGGCGCGCGGGATTCGACACGTTCAGCCACAAGAAGAGCGTGCTGGCGAAACCGACCCGCATCGATCCTCCGATCGCGTACCCGCCGTACACGCGGCTCAAAGAGGCGCTGATCCGTCGTTTCCTGTGACCGCCGCGGCGGCGCTTGTCGCCGGAGCGCGAGCGCGTCAGAGTGAGGCTCGCGCACGGGGAGATCGGCGCACAGGGGGGACGCATGGCCGCGACGAAGCTGCGCTTCATCGACTCCGACGGGCACATCCTCGAGCATCCGAGCGGGATGCTCGAGTACGCCCCGAAGGAGTATGCCGACCGGATCTGGCACATCGAAACCGATGCATCGGGCAACGAATGGTGCGTGTACGGCGATCAGCGTCTTCCCGCGAATTCGCTCGCGCTCGCGGGCACCGCGGGAATGACGCTCGAGGAGCGCGAGAAGGCGCAGCGCGGTGAGCTTCGCTACACCGAGATCCGTCCGGCGGCGTACGACGTAAAGGCGCGTCTCGCCGATCTCGACACCGACGGCATCCAGCAGTCTGTCCTCTATCCGACGATGCTCCTCGGCATCGCCGGCCTGAAAGACGTCGACTTCGCGGCGGCACAATGCCGCGCGTACAACGACTGGTTGTCGGACCACGCGAGCCAGGGCGAGGGGCGGTTGTTCGGTGTCGCGATCGTGCCGCAGCAGGACATCGAGCGCGCCACCGCCGAGATCCGGCGCGTCGCGGGAAAGCCCGGCTTCGTCGGCGTGATGTTGCGGCCGAACCCGACGGTTGCGTGGAAGCCGTTCTCCGACCCGGTCTACGACCCGCTGTGGCGGGCGGCGTGCGCCGCGGGCCTGCCGATCGGCCTGCACCCGTTCCTGCTCGCCGACCTGCCGGGCACGTGCAAGGGACTGCGGATCAACTGGCTCGGCAGCTCGGCCATGCCGATCAACACCGGAGACGACACGCCGATCGACAACGTGTACTTCACGCAGGCGATCTCGAACCCGTTCGACATGATGTACACGATGGCGTTCGTGCTCGCGGGCGGCGTGTGCGAACGGTTCCCCGACCTGAAG
>DASQHW010000114.1:0-4068 GCA_035631895.1 Acidimicrobiia bacterium
CCGAGCCTGCGCCCGCGCACGGTGGTGGTGCACTTCGGGTTCACGTGACGCCGATGACTACGACTCCGGTTTGGCCTCGGGTGAGATCTTCACGCCGGGTCCCATCGTCGACGCGGCGGCGATGCCCTTGATGTAACGGCCCTTGGCGGCCGCCGGCTTGGCCCGCAGCAGCTCGTCGATGACGGCCCGGTAATTCCTCGTGAGGCTCTCGACCGGAAAGCTCGCCTTCCCGACGGGAACATGCACGTTGCCGTGCCGGTCCGTGCGGTACTCGACCTTGCCCCCTTTGAAGTCGGCGACCGTCCTGCCGACGTCGTTGGTGACTGTGCCGGTCTTCGGGTTCGGCATGAGCCCGCGCGGACCCAGCACACGTCCGAGCCGCCCGACCTGACCCATCATGTCGGGCGTCGCGATCGCGACATCGAAGTCGAGGAAGCCCTCGTTCTGCACGCGGCTCACGAGGTCGTCGGCGCCTACGACGTCGGCGCCGGCCTCTTGCGCTTCGCGTGCGGCGTCACCCGTCGCGAACACGGCGACGCGCACATCCTTGCCGGTGCCGGCCGGCAACGACACCGTCCCGCGCAACATCTGATCGGCCTTGCGGGGGTCGACACCGAGCCGGAACGCGACCTCGACGGTCTCGTCGAACTTCCGGTTCGCGAGCTGCTTGACGAGCTCGAACGCCTCGGTGGGCTGGTGGAGTGCCGCCTTGTCGTAGTGGCGGCTGGCGTCGACGTACTTCTTGCCGTGCTTCATGTTCGCTCCTTCGTCGGAAGCTCCCTCGGGATCCCGTCCTCCGCCGGCGAGGTGATCCGGCGGCGGGCAACTTCTTGACCTAGTCCGCGACCTCGATTCCCATCGAGCGTGCCGTGCCGGCGACCTGCTTCACCGCACCGTCGAGATCGATCGCGTTGAGGTCGGGCATCTTGGTCTCGGCGATCTGGCGGACCTGATCCTTGGTGACCCGGGCGACGATCTCACGACGTGGCGTCTGGGAGCCCTTCTCGATGCCCGCGGCCTGGCGCAGCAGCACGGGCGTCGGGGGCGTCTTGGTGATGAAGGTGAAGCTCCGGTCCTCGTAGATCGTGATCTCGGCCGGAATCACCGTGCCGCGCTGGCTCTCGGTCGCGGCGTTGTACGCCTTGCAGAAGTCCATGATGTTGATGCCGTGCGGGCCGAGCGCGGTTCCCACCGGCGGCGCGGGCGTGGCCGCGCCGGCCTGGATCTGGATCCTCACGACGGCCGCAACTCGCCGTTTCGCCATGTTTCCTCACTCGCTCTCTGCGGCGCAGGGTACCTGCGCCGCGGTCGTTCGCTCGCTGGCGAGCTCGCTCCGCTCACGCTGCGCTCGCCGCGGGTTTCCTGGCTCCGTACCTCACTCACCGCTTCGTGTGAGGGACCGACTTCTGGCTACAGCTTGGCGACGTCGCCGAACTCCAGCTCGACCGGGGTCTCCCGACCGAAGATGTTCACGAGCACCTTGAGCTTCGAGCGGTCGACATCGATCTCGCTGATCACACCGTTGAAGTCGGCGAACGGCCCCGTCACGACCCGTACCTGCTCGGCGACTTCGTACTCGAGCCGCGGGCGCACCTTCTTCTCGGCCTGCGCGCCCTCCTCCTTCACGCCGGTGCCGAGGATGTCCTCGACCTCCTTCTTCGAGAGCGGCGTCGGCTTCGCACCACTCCCGACGAAGCCCGTGACGCCCGGCGTGTTGCGGACGACGTACCAGGCGTGGTCGTCGAGATCCATGCGCACGAGCAGGTAGCCCGGGAACACCTTCTTCTGCACCACGACCTTGCGGCCGTTCTTGAACTCGATGACGTCTTCCATGGGGATGACGACTTCGAAGATTCGGTCCTCGACCGCCATCGAACGCACGCGGCTCGCGAGGTTCGATTTCACCTTGTTCTCGTAACCCGCGTACGTGTGCACCACGTACCACCGGCCCGGCCGGTCGAACGGGCTCTCGGCAGCGCGGGCGCGCGCGGTCTCGTCGACGTCTTCGACGTCGAGCAGCTCGGCGTCGGCGAGGTCCGGTTCGGCGACGATCTCCGTGGCACCGGCGTCCTCTGCGACATCGGCATCGTCGACCGCGGCCTCTTCGACCGCGCCGTCTTGGGCTGCCTCGGACTGCGCGATCGCGTCGGACGATGCGATCGAATCGGGGGCTTCGGTGGCCTCGGGTGCGAGATCGGTTTCGAAGGAAGTCATGTCGTCGCCATCATCAGTCATCAGCCGAACACGTAGTCGATGACGTGTACGGACGCCCAGTCGAACGCGAAGATCAGCGCGACCATCACCACCAGACCGATGACGACCACGACCGTGGTGTTCATGATCTCCTGGCGCGGCGGCCAGGCGACCTTCTTCATCTCGCCACGCACTTCGGAGAGGTATTGCCTCGGCCCGGTGCGCTCGGTCTGGGGGCCTGAGGGTGCCGGTCGGCGCTCCGGGCGCGTCGGGCGATCGGAGCCCTGCCGGGCCATCGCACGCTTGGTCTGTCGGTTCATGGGACCTCGAGCGAGTGTGAGGTTCGAGCAGGGCAGGAGGGACTCGAACCCCCAACCGCCGGTTTTGGAGACCGGTGCTCTGCCAGTTGAGCTACTGCCCTCCGGGCCTTTGGGGGCCGATTGGTCAGGATAGCAGCGGAAAATCAGCGCACCCTGCGGGGCCGCGCCGTCGATCAGACGGCGAGGCCGACCGCCGAGCGCCTGCGGGAGCGGGCGATCAGCACCGCAGCTGTCGCCCCCGCCGCGAGTGCGCCGCCGCCGATCGCTCCTGCGAACGCGAGCCGGCGCCCCGAGACGAGCGTGCGTCGCGCACCGTGCTCGGCGGCATCGGTGATCGCGGCGAGCGTCTCGCCCAACAAGCCCGGCGTCGGCTCGATGTAGCGCGTGCGCAGGGCCGCGAGGGTGCGCAGCAGCCGGCGGTACCGGGCCAGCTCGGCCTGGCATCGCAAACACGAGTCGACGTGGCGCTGGACGTCGAGGCTGATCGTCTCGCCGTCGACGAGGCCGGGCAGCAGCGAGGTTGCTTCCTCACACCGCATTGGCCTCGGCTCCCTCGTCGTAGAGCACGTCGCGCAACTTGCGCCGGGCGCGGTGCAGACGCACCTTCGCAGCCGACACCGTGATGCCGAGCTCGTCGGCGATGTCCTCGTGCGAGAGGTCGTACACGTCCTTCAGCACGACGACCGACCGCAGCTTCGCGGGAAGGCCGTCCAGCGCGTGCGAGATGCGATCGAGCGTCTCCGCCGACTCCGCGCCCTGGGAAACCTGCTCCTCGGCGCGCGCGTCGACCGGTTCGAAACCCTCTTCGAACGGCTCGGCCCGCTGGCGGCGCCGGCGGTGGACGTGCGAGGACGCCGTGTTGGCGGTGATGCGGTACAGCCACGTGGAGAACGCCGAGTCGCCGCGGAACTTGCCGATGCCCTTCCAGGCTCGCAGATACGCCTCCTGCACCACGTCGTGTGCGTCCTCCTCGTTGCCCGTCAGACGACGCGCGAGCGTGAACGTCTCGACGAAGGTGCGCCGCACCAGCTCGTCGAACGCCTGCCGGTCACCGCTGCGGGCGGCGCCGAGCAGCTCGCCTTCGTCCAACGGGTCCTCCCGTCGTGTACGTGGTGCCTTCGACCCGGAATCGCCACAAAACGTTACGCCCGCGGCATCGCCGCGGGCGATCGCGGGGTCCCTCTCGCCGGCGAGTCGGCGCCGGGCCCCGTCGGCGGTCGCGCCTACCGCGTCTCCTTGTGGACCGTGTGCCGGCGGTCCCAGCGGCAGTACTTCTTCATCTCGATCCGCTCGCGGTCGTTCACCTTGCTCTTGATCGTGATGTAGTTCCGCCGCTTGCATTCCTCGCAGGCGAGCGTGACCTTCACCCGCTTCTCGTTCTTGGCCATGTCTATTCGCTCGCTCTCTGCGGCGTAGGGTCTCTGCGCCGCTCACGTTCGGCCGTGTTACTTCTGGATCTTCACGACGCGGCCCGAACCCACGGTCCGGCCACCCTCACGGATCGCGAACCGCAACCCCTCATCCATCGCGATCGGCTTCTGCAACTGCACCGTCA
>DASQHW010000115.1:0-8956 GCA_035631895.1 Acidimicrobiia bacterium
TGCCCTCACGCTTCGCGAGATACATCGCCATGTCGGCGTTCCGGATCAGCTCGTCGGGGCCGTCGTGCGGATTGCTCAGGACCACACCCGCGCTCGCAGTGATCACGAAGGTCTTGCCGGCGAGCTCGAAGGGCTCGTCGAGACATGCGAGCAGTCGTTCGGCGAGGTCGGTGGGCTCGTCGAAGCCGGTGGCGTCCTCGATCAGGATCGCGAACTCGTCGCCGCCGAGGCGGGCCACCGTGTCACCTGGGCGTACCGCCTCGCGGAGGCGTCCGCCGACGGCGACGAGCAGCTCATCGCCGATCGCGTGGCCGAGGCTGTCGTTCACGGTCTTGAACGCGTCGAGGTCGAGGACGACCACCGCAACAGACGTCTCCGTGCGGAGCCGTCGGGCCTGGGCGTGCTCGAGCCTGTTCGCGAAGAGCGCGCGGTTTGCCAGCTCGGTGAGGGAATCGTGGAATGCGCGGTGACGCAGCTCTCGTTCGAGCGCGTTGCGCTCCGTCACGTCCTGCAGCGCGCTCAACATCGCTGCTCGTCCGTCGAACGTCAGGCGGTGTGCCGTCACGTCGACCTCGACCGTCGTCCCGTCCTTGCGGAGGTGTCGCCACGACGCGCTGTGATGCAGCGCGGGCGCGGCCGCGATCTCGTTCACGAACGCCGGCACGTCGTCGGGCGGGCGAATGTCCGTGATTCGCATCGTGAGGAACTCGTCGCGGCTGTAGCCGTAGTGGGCGATCGCGGCCTCGTTCACCTCGAGGAACCGGTGCTCGTCGACGTCGAAGACCCACATCGGCTGGGGGTTGTCGAGGAACAGCTGCCGGAAGCTCATCTCGCGTGCGCGTAGTGAGTGCCGCGCGGACGCGAGGCGATCCGAGACCCATGCGATTGCCTCGCCCACGAACGCACACGGCGGGAGGACGTACACGACCGACCACACGTCGACAGCGTTCCAATGGCCGCGCGCGGCGAGAGGAAAGAGGTAGGCCGCGGCCGCGAGCGGCAGCATCTTCACCGACGTCGCGCGCGGGTGCACGAGGCCGGCCCACGCGAATGTCACGAAGAAGAACGGTGCATAGCGATAGCCGTCGGCATCGCTGAAGAAGTTGTAGACGGCAATCAACGCGAACGTCGGCGGTATGAGCCAGAGCGTGGACGCCGCCGGCCAGCGTCCCCAGGGCAGCACCCAGATGACGCACCCCGCCGCCAGCGCCACGGCGGCCGTTGCGAGCAACCCGGCGTGGTTCGTGCCGGGTGCGGCGGGAACGAATGGGACCGCGATCGCCACCAGGCCGGCGCACAGCAGGTAGAGCACCGCGGACAGCCGGCCGCCGAAGCGGCCGTTCCTGGTGTCGTTCACGAACATTGCATCGGGCCGGACTGCACCCCGCTTGATACGCGAACGGGCACTCCTCGTCCGCCCCGCGCAGGATGTTGCAGCTGTTAGAACGGCGCCCGGAGGGCAGATGGACAAGCCAAGCTGGACGGACTGTTCGATGTCCGGGGCCGGGTCGCGATCGTGACCGGTGGCACCCGTGGCATCGGCCGGGCGATCGCCGAGGGTCTCGTCTGCGGCGGCGCCAAGGTCGCGGTGGGCAGCCGGAAGCACGACGCGTGCGCGGAGGCCCAGGCGCATCTGCAGGCACTCGGCGGCGAAGCGCTCGGCACCGCCACGCACATGGGCGACCTCGACGCCGTGCAGGCGCTCGTCGACCGGACGGTCGAACGCTTCGGCGGTGTCGACATCATCATCAACAACGCGGCGAATGCCCTGACCCAGCCACTCGGGGCGTTCAGCCCCGAGGCATGGCAGAAGTCGTTCGATGTGAATCTCCGCGGACCGGTGTTCCTCGTGCAGGCGGCATTGCCGTTTCTCGAACGGAGCGAGCACGCGTCGGTCATCAACGTGATCTCGGCGGGCGCGTTCCTGTTCTCGGCGAACGTGGCGATGTACAGCGCGGCGAAGGCCGGCATGATGGCATTCACGCGGGCAATGGCCGCGGGTTACGCGACTCGTGGCAACGGCATCCGCGTGAACGCGCTCGCGCCCGGCACCGTCGATACCGACATGGTGCGCGCGAACACTCCCGAGATGCAGCGCTCGATGGCGAACGCCGGCTTCATGCGACGCGCTGCGGACCCGGACGAGATGGTCGGGCCTGCGCTCTTCCTCGCGTCGGACGCGTCGAGCTTCATGACCGGCCAGGTGCTACTGGTCGACGGCGGCCTCACTCCCCACTAGTGCGCCCGACCGTCAGTGGGCGACGCTGGTGAGGTCGGTGAAGCCGCTCGGGAAATGGGCGCCGATGCAGCCGTGCTCGAAGATTCCCCAGCCTTCCTGACCGTCGAACGTCGCCCTCGCGAGATGGTCCCATAGCGAGAATTGCGCGCGGCCGCTGACGGCAGGATCGTTGTGGTCGTACACCGCACCGTCGACCCAGCCGTCGCCCTTCCACGTGCCGTGCGACCAGTCGGGGTCGCCGCCGTAGCCGCAACCGACGTTCAACGGGATGCCGGTGATCGGCTCGATCTCCAGCGTCGACGTCTTCCCGTCTCGCGTGGTGAGGTCGATCGACGCGCGTGAAGGGCGACGCGTCCCCGGCTCGTACCGGATGTCGGGAAGGGGCCACCCGAGTTGCTCGGGTGCGCGGCCCGTCGCCTCCGGCCATACCCGAACCGCAAAGTTGGTGTTGCGGGTGCCGTACTGGTCTTCCTCGAGGATGAGATGGAGGGCGAAGTCATCGAAGCGCAACGGCACCCAGCACCACCACATGCCGGTGAACGGGTTGGGCCGGCCCTGCGGTTCCGGTTCGCCGACCGGCCGAATGCCCCACGAACGGTCGCGGGTCGCGGTGAAGCCGTCGGGCGAGACGCGGATCGTCTCGCCGTCGACTCGCAGCTCGCCGTCCCACGTGCCGACGCCCGCGAAGCGCGACGCGTCGAGCAGGATCCGATCGCCCTGACGACGCACGTGCTGCGGCTCCGAGATCGGCCCGTACTCGGAGCGGTACACGAGATCGAAGCCGATGCCGTGATCGTCGGCATCGCAGATCAACCGCAGCTCGCGGAACGGCTTGCGCACCTCGATCCGATAGGGACCGACCTGTTGCAGCATCCTGTCGGCCGGGCGGGCGGCCGAGGTGCGAATGGCCCATTGGCGATCGCCGCGGCGCACGGTCGCATACGCGTCGATCACGCCGAGGTTCGGATACACGCCGAGGCCGGTGATGAAGTACGCGTCGGCCTCGTGATCGATGCCCTGGTAGATGCACCGGTCGTAGACGTTTCGATCGCTGGAGCCGACGTAGCGCATCGGGAGCGCGACCTGATGGATCGGATACTCGTCGAGCGGGTCGAACTCGAGCATGCAGCACACCTAACTCTTGAAGTGACGATCCAGGACGGTCAGCGGCGCCGACTCCCGCACTTCGCCGCGCCGAGCCCGCGCAACGGCGACCGCCTCGGGGTCTGCACCGCCGAGCGGCGGCAGCGAGAAGCCGCTGTACAGGACGCGCCGCTCGCGTTCGACGGGCGGCTGCGCCATGTGCATCGTGCAGCTCAGGTGCAGCGTGACGTCACCGGTGCGGGTCGGCAGCGGGATGTCGGGCAGGTCCAGGTCGGGCTGGCGGATCCCTGACCAGATCAGCGCGCGGTGTGAGCCGGCGATTACCCGCAGCTGACCCGAGACGTCGTCTGCGCCCGTCACCGAGATGCCGACAGTGAGGCCCGCGCACTCGTATGAATGGCGGCCGATGCCGCAGTCCTTGTGCCAGGGGATGTCCGAGATCCCCTCGGTCACGCCGATCGGCTTGAACAGGGCCTCGATGCGATTGCTCTCGCGCCGTCGCCCGAACTGGTGCCCGGCGTCCGGGATGGTCGCGAGCCGCAGGAAGCGCGCGTCGTCGAGCATGTCGTGCACCGTGGGCGACTCGCGATCGAATCCCTGCATGCGGACGAGCCGCGTGTCACCGTCGGCCGTACGCGCCCACCATGACCGGCCGTCGCCGTGCGTATATCGAGGCGCCGCGGCATCCATGTCGGCGGACACGGCGGCCATCGCGTCGTCGTCGAAGACGCCGGAGAGGTGCATGAACCCGGCTTCTTCGAGGAAGTGACGCATGTCTTCGGGGTCGTCGTCCGGCAGGAACGTGCGCGTGAGGTCGAGCGGCGCGCCGTCGCGACCCCTGAACTCGATGGCGCCCGGTGTGTGGATGGGCGTGCCGTCCAGCGCCGCGCGCCAGACGAGCCACCAGTCCAACAGGTGGCCGATGTTTCCCTTCGGCTGCTCGAGCGTGTTCGCCGCCCACATGCTCATGAAGGTCTGCTGGTCACGGACGAGGTCGTCGAGCTGCTGCGCCCCGAGCCGAACGTGCGCGACCGCGCCCGCGTCGGGGCCGGTCGCGATCACGACGCGCCCGTCGTCCACCCGCATGTGCCACACGTGTCCGTCGACGTCGACGGTCATCGGCCGGGGCGCGACGTAGTCGAGCGCGGGAACGATGCACCGCGCTTGCGCGTCGATCGCCGCCGGCAGCTCCGACGCGAAGAAGGTGTCGGGATCGACCGGTGGCCGCGCTTCGTCGAGGCGGGTGCGGACGTCGACGCGGGGCATGCGTGCAGGCTACGCGGTGGCGCCGATCCGCAGCGACGATGCGTCGCTCATCGGAACGACGGCATCGGCCGGTGGTATGGGACCCCCCGCGGTCCCCGGCGTGCACGTGCCGGGCCGGCCGGCGGCGGGCAGTGCGGGCGGGTCCAGGAACGCGGGCGGAGAGCGCAGGTCCAGGCTGTCGAGCAGGTCGTCGGCGTTTGCATCGCGGTACGTCATCGCGCCGAGGTTCCACTTGGTCTCGATGAACTTGAGGATCGAAGTGTGGTCGTGCACCACGTGTGACACGTAGTCGCGGCGGGCGTACGGCGACACGATGACGGCCGGCACGCGGAAGCCGTAGTAGTCGTAGTCGTACGCGCTGACCGGCACGTCGACACCCGGCTTGATGTTGTCGGGCTTGATCGCTCTCGGGGGCGGGACATGGTCGTAGTAGCCGCCGTGCTCGTCGTACGTCCAGACAAGGAGCGTCTTCCGCCAGGCGGCGCCATGCAACACCGCGTTGATCACCTTGGCCGCGAACGTTTCGCCGACGCGAATGTCCTGCGGGTTCTCCTCGGACTGCTCCCCGAAGTTGGGGTCGACGAAGCTGACGGACGGCAACTTGCCGGCGGCGGCATCCGTGTAGAACAGGTCGATCTTCTTGGCGTTGTTCGGGTAGTCCTTCGCGGTCTTGAGGATGACGTCGGTGCCGGGAAGGTCGTTGTAATAGTTGCTCCACGAGATCCCGTGCGCGTGCAGGCGATCCATGATGGTGCCGTTGGGAGGCGGTGCCGCGGTGAGCCCCGCGCTCGTCGTGCTGACGATGCCGGCCGCGGTACCGGCGAGCAGGAAGCGCCGGTTGGGATACGTCTGCGCGAGCGTCGAGCAGAACCACCGGTCGCACAACGGGAACGTCTTGCCGAGCGCGTAGTAGAAGGGCAGGTCGCTCTCGTCCCAGTAGCCCATCGCGACCGCTGTGCTCGCTTTGACGAAGCCGTCGTTTCGCCCATTGGCCCACGAGGTGTGGCTGCGCACCCAGTCCTGACCCGGCACGGCGTGGAGCTGACACGCCGAAGGCATGTGGAAGGCCCGTACGAGCTTGCCCTTCCCGTCGGGATTGGCGTCGAGCGGTCTGCCGTTGGCGTCGAGCTTGTAGCCGTCGCCGCGGCCCAGCATGCCGAAATGGTCGTCGAAGGAGTGGTTCTCCATCATGACGATGACGATGTGCTCGATCTCGGGGATCGTGTCGATGCCCTCGGGCAAGGTCGGGTTCGGGCGAGACCCCGGTTTGCGTAACGGCGGAAGCGTGGTCGGCGTCGGCAGGGTCGCCGTCCCCCGCGGCACGGTCCTGCCGAGCGTCCCTGCGCCGCCGGAGCTCCTGGACGACGAGCAGGCAGCGAGTGCGACGCCGGCACCGAGCGCGCCGAGTCCCTTGAGCAACGCGCGCCGGCTCATCCCGGACGGGTCGTCATCCACGGCACCCTTCCTAGCCCGCGTGGCACGCGCCGGGCCAAAAAGGCGATGCAGACCAGAAGGAACGTCCGGCCTGGTAGCAATGGACGCGTGCCTTGGTGCGTGCACTGCAACAAGTTCCTGACGCCCTCGACGGTGCGCCCGGACGCGACGTGCCCGGTCTGCGGCCAGGTCGTCGAGCGGGGCTTGATCCCCGGCATGACGCGACCCGCGGACGAGGAGCCCCCTGCGGTCCCGTGGCACCTCAAGATGCTCGGGATCGCGACCGCGATCTACCTCGGCTGGCGCTTCTTCCAGCTCATCGACTGGGTGCTCCACCGCTGACCGCAACAGCCGACGCGACGCACGTTCGGGCTCGGGAGCTATTTCTTGCAGGTGACGAGGGGATGGCCGCTGATGCCCGAGCGGATGAACGAGGCATACGCCTGCTGACCTGCGCCGGTCAGGTGGAAACCGTCGACGAACCAGTCGTCATGGCAGCCCGCGTAGTCGCGCCACTCGAGCACCTTGAGATTCGGGAACCGCGTCAACGCGCGGTGCAGCGTGTCGTTCACCTCACCTTCCCAGACACGCGGGACGCGCGCGGTCAGGAAGAACACGAACCGGTTCGGGCCCGCGAGCTGCATCATCTGGTCGATCGCGCCGTCGGTCGCGATGCCGTTCGTGCCGAGGTGCACGACGATGACGCTCGGCAGCAGGCCCGCAACGTTGTAGACGCCGATCAAGCCGACGGCCTGCCCGAACTGCCGGCTCGTCACGGCATCGACGACGATGCCCGGGATCGTCCTCTCCAGCGCAGCCTTCGAGCCGCGCATGACCGAGTCACCGATCGCGAGGACCGCGGGCGGCGGTCCGGGAGGCCGGGTGGTGGTCGTCGTCTTCTGCGTCGCTCCCAGCGCCGTGGTGGTCGTCGTTCCCTGCGTCGTGGTCGTCGTGAGCCGTCCCAACGCAGCGAGTGCGTCGGCGTTGGGCTTGTCGCCCTGGCCCGAGGGCCCGAAGGTGTCCCGTTGTGGTTGGGCGTTGGCAAGGCCCATCCCGAGCGCGACGGTGACGACGACCAACGACGTGGCGACCACCGCACCGCGCCGCGCGAGCAGGCGCTTTCGCCTTCCGTGCGCTGCGACCAACCGCGCGCGGTACCGGCCCAGCGCGCCGGTTCGGATCGGGGTCTCGACGAAACGGAAGGAGAGCTCGGCGGCCGCGAACGTGAGGACGAGACGGAGCGCCAGGACGGGCCAACCGTGCAGATGGAGGAAGTGCTGGAAGTCGACGCGCGGGCGGGTGATGCAGAAGATCGGGTAATGCCAGAGGTAGAGGCTGTACGAGCGCAGGCCGATCCATCGCAGCGGTCGGCAGCCGATCAGGCGTCCGACATCGGACGCCGGATGCACGGCCGCGGCGATCACGAACAGGGTCGCGATGTCGACCAGGAGGAAGCCACCGAGGAACACCGACCGGTCGACGTTCCCGGTATTGAGCTCGGGGAACGTGAAGACGCGAAACGAGACGAGCAGGATGACGAGGCCCGCCGCGCCGGCCATGTCCAGTGCGAGGCGCGCGCCGTGCCCCCCCAGGCCACGAATCCGGTAGGGGGCGAAGGAGAACGCCATGATGCCACCGAGGAGCAAGCCGGACAGGCGCGTGAACGTGGCGTAGTACGCGAAGTTGATGCTGAAGAACGATGTGACCGCGAGCGCGATCGTCGATGCGATGGCGGTCACGAACATCGCGACCTGCATGCGCGCACGGCCGAGCTTGCGCAGGCCGAGAATCAGCAGCGGCGGCCAGAGCAGGTAGAACTGCTCTTCGATCGCCAGTGACCAGAGGTGCTTCAACAGCTCGGGCCGCCCGGCGGTCACGGCGTACGAGCGATTCGCGACGATCTGCCACCAGTTGCTCGTGTACGTCAACGCGGCCAGCACGTCGCCGCGCAATGTCGAGATGCTGTCCGGCAGGAACGCGAGTGCGAATGCGACGACGACCGCGATCAGCACGAGGACCGCGGGGAGGAGTCGCCGGGCGCGCCGTAGCCAGAAGTGTCGCAGTGACACCCTGCCGGTCTCGCGCCGCTCGGCAAGGAGCAGTGAGGTGATCAGGTAGCCACTGACGACGAAGAAGACCTCGACGCCGAGGAAGCCGCCCGGCAGCCAGCCGCGTTCCGCCCCGAAGACGAAGTACTGGTGGAACACGATGACCGCGAGCACCGAGATCGCGCGCAGGCCGTCGAGGCCGGGGAGATAGCGCAGCGTCGCCTGACGAGCGTTGACGGCAGTAGGCGTGTCGTTCACAGAGTGCGCAGCATTCCTAGAGAGCGACCACGAGAAGCAGCCAATTCGCCCATCCCGCCCACACCGGCGGCAGAGATCGAGCGTGTCCGGCAGCGATCGTAGCGGGGTGCCAGCTCGGAATCGGACCGCACGCGCGCGGCTCGAGGCGGAGAGCACATGGCGCGGACCTGCGTGTCGCTAGTCGGTGGATCGCAGGGTGCGGCCGGCGCGCGCGCCCGTGGGCTCGCCGTCCTCCATGAAGATCGTGCCGTTGACGATCGTGCACCTGTAGCCGTCCGCGCGTTGCACGTACCGTCCGGCGCCGGCCGGGAAGTCGTGCACGAACTCCGGGAGCCGCAAAGCCAGCGCGTCGAGGTCGATGACGTTCACGTCTGCGTACGCACCCGACCGAAGCTCTCCGCGATCGGCGACCGCGAAGAGCTGCGCGGTATCGCCGGTCATACGACGGATGGCGTCCTCGATGGTGTAGTGGCGTCGATCGCGGACCCAGTGGAGCAGGAACCACGTCGGCAGCGAGGCATCCATGATCAGCCCGACGTGGGCGCCCGAGTCACCGAGACCGATCGCCACGCGGGGATGGTCGAGCAGCTCCTCGACGGCGTCCATG
>DASQHW010000116.1:0-2467 GCA_035631895.1 Acidimicrobiia bacterium
GTCGTCGTCGGCGTCCCAATCCATCTCGATCACGCCCCGTGCGCGCCCGGCCTTGCAGAACTGCAAGAACCCCCCGTAGCCGAAGCGCTTCTCGCTGAAGTCCGGCGTCACCTTCCGCAGCTGGTTCTTCAAGCCCGACAGGTGCGGCGGTCCCGACTTCGCAGTGAGCCGTTCAACGACGGAACGCAGGAGCGCGAATGCCGTCTTCTCGTCGCTCGTCTCGGCCGGGAACGTCACTTGCGGATCACCCTTGACGGGGCCCGGCGAGAGCTCGATGACGCCTCGCTGCTCGAGGTGCCGCAACAGCTCGACAAAGCCCCGGAAGCCGTAGTTCGTCTCGCTGAACGTCGGGTCCTTCCGCAGGATCGTCCGCTTCAACGTCGACGCGAGAACGGGTCCACCGCTGCTGCGTTCGAGACCCGCGAGTGTCTGCGTGACCAGCACCCCGAGGTCGGGCTCCTCGGCCGGTGCCGCGGGCTTGTCCTCCTCCTCCTCCGACGGTGCGGGCTCCCGGTTCGTCGTGGCCTTTCTGGCGCGTGACGATCGGCTCGTCGACCGCCTCGGCTTCGGCCTGGAGACGTCAACTCCCTCGAGTCGCTCGTAGAAGAGGAACTCGTCGCAAGCCGGAGGCAGCAACGCTGATGTCGAGGCTTCGATGCCGATGCCGATCACCCGCCTGTTCAGCTCACGCAACTTGTGCACGAGCGGGGTGAAGTCGCTGTCGCCGGTCCCGAGCACGAACGTCGTGATATAGCTCCGTTCGAAACAGAGCTCGATCGCGTCGACCGCCATCTTGATGTCTGCAGTGTTCTTGCGCACCATTCCCATGCGCTGCGGCATCTCGATCAACTCGACGTGATTTCGCGTCAAGCTCCGCCGGTCGTCGTCGAACCTCGACCAGTCCGCGTATGCGCGGCGCACGACCACCCGCCCCCGCTCCGCGAGCGCGTCCGCGATCGGGCGGAAGTCGAACAACTCGGCGCCCAACGCCTCACGCGCGCCGATCGCGAGGTTCTCGTAGTCCAGGAAGAGCGCGATGCGTTCTTCGTCATCGGGCATCGCTTCCCTCCGGTGTCGCTGCCGGCCTGGACCATATTCCGCCAGGCGGCGCCCGGCCTGGGATCCAGGCCGACCTGGTACCGTCGCCGGCGTGAGCACACTGACCTGCCCGGGTTGCGGCGAGAAGGTCAAGGTGCCGTCCGGCCACCACGTGGTCACGGCTCTGCACACGAATGCCGGGAAGCCGACGCGCATCACGGTCGACGGCAAGGCGCTGCACTCGTGCCGGCGTGACCCGCTTCCTGCGCCGTCCTGACCAACGGGTTTGCAGTGACCGACAGTCACGACATCACCTGCACAACGCGAGAAGACCGTGCACACGCCTGGTCGATTCTCGTTCGTGGTGAGGTGGACATGGCGACCGCGCCGCAACTTGCGGCCACGATCGACGACACGATCGCCAAGGGTGCCGATGTCATCATCGTGCGGCTCGACCATGTCTCGTTCATCGACTCGGCGGGTCTGGGAACGCTCCTCAAGGGTGCCGACCGGTGTGCTGCCAACGGCGGGCAGTTGTCCGTCGAGGGCGCGACCCCCGTCGTCGAGCGGTTACTGAAGGTGGCGGGGGTCGCGGAACGACTCTGCCGGAAGCCCGACGAACAGACCTGATCGCGCCGCGGCAGCGGTCAGCCGGACGTCGCGGCTGCCGGGCATCGGACTGGGTCCGGTTGCAACGGCGTGCCGTCGATCGCGCAGTGCACTCGCCGCGCGGTGCGGACACCGCGCACGTACCCGCCGAGGCCGATCATCGCGAGGGGCGCGGCAGCAGCCGCAACACATGCCGCGATCACCAACGACACCCGGAACGAATGTGTGACCTGAGCCGCACCGTTCGCCGCCGACAAGCCGGAGATCGTCGGGATGACCGCGAGCGCGGCCAGGCTCGCCGAGCGCGCGATGGCGTTGTTGACACCGGACGCGACGCTCACGTGGTCCGGGTCGGCGGCGCCCATCACCGTCGCGGTGAGCGGGGCGACGAACGTCACCAGGCCGAGACCGAACACAATGGCGCCGGGAAGGACATCGGTGAGCCACGACGGATGGGAACCGATTCGCGCGAGCAGCAGGAGGCCGGCTGCGGCGAGCAAGGGGCCGACGGTGAGTTGCAGCCGCGGTCCGATGCGTTGCGCGAGCGCCCCCGACGGCGCCGACAACGCCGCCATGAGCACGGTGGCCGGCAACAGGGCGATACCTGCGTTGAGCGCAGACCATCCCGCGGCGACCTGCAGCTCGTACGAGACGAGGAAGAACGTCACCCCGATCGCCCCGTAGAGCAGCACGGTCGCAAGGTTCACGACCGTGAACGTGCGGTTGCGGAACAGCGCCGGAGGTACGAGGGGGTCGCGGGTGTGCAGCAGCCGCCACACGAACGCGCCCATGGCGACGACGGCGATCACGGCTCCACCGA
>DASQHW010000117.1:0-11274 GCA_035631895.1 Acidimicrobiia bacterium
AGCGGCAACGGTTGCTCCCCCGGCCTGCTCTTCGGGTCGAGCTCCGTGATGATCAACGCGGGAACGATGCCGCCAACGAGCGTGCAGGTGCCGGCGAAGAGCAACGGTGCCTGGCGCGGCACCTTCAAGATCCCCGGCGGCGCGCGTGCCGCTGCTGCGGAGGTCACCGCGACCTGCGTGAGCGGCGGATTGCAATCACTGCTCACGATGTACTGGCCGAAGACCTTCACCGTCAGTGGAAAGGTCGTCCCGACGACGCCCGCATCGCCGGTGTCGACGCCGCCCCGCACATCGACGACGGCAACGTTGTCCGCCCCCGGTATCGCGGGCCCGACCACGACCTCGCATGTCTCGGTCCCGAACGACGGCGCCGGGAGTGGCGCGCCCGGCGCGAGCACGGACACGCGCGCAGGAGCGGCAAGTGGTAACGGCTCGAACGGTGGCGACGGAGTGCCGGGCGCGAGCGGCACGGCCCCGGGCAAAGGTGCAACGGCGTCGGGCCCGGTGGCACGTGCGGCCGACCTCAGGTCGCCCGAGCTCTCGGTCTCGAAGAGCAACGACCCCGCGGGGCTCGGCTGGTTGTTGTGGCTCCTCGTGCTGAGTGTCCCTGCCGGGGCGCTCGCGTTGTATGCATGGATGCGCCATGCGCGCCGCGCCGGCGGGGCAGAGTTGGAGCCGGACTCCGCGTGATGCGTCGACGCCCGTTGCGTGCCCGCGCCGCGCGCTCGTGCGCGGCCGTGTTCGCCGTCGGGGCCGCGCTCACGTCCGTCGCTTTCGTCGTCGTACGCGGCGATGTCGAACGGCTGACGCGGCAACGTATAGACCACCCCGCCGGGCAGGCACTGCTCGGTGTGCAGCAAATGACGGCCGCGGTCGACCAAGTCCTCGCGACTGCCAACGGCGTGTACGCAACGAGCGGCGGCGACGCGCGCCGTTTCGTGGCAGTACTCGGGCCGGATGTCAACGCGAGCTCGACGTTGGCAGGGATGACGCTCGTCGTCGCCGACGACCAAGGAGTGCGACGGGCGGCGACGGTCGGCAGCACGCCGCTGCTCGCAGGAAAGGAACGAGCGGTACTCGATACGACTACGACTTCGACGCTTCTCGCCAACCGTCGTGACCGAGCCGGGTACCACCTTGGCTTCGCGGCACGCGTCGGCCACGGAGATGCCGCCGTATTTCTCGAGATCCGCCTGCCGCTGACGACGCCCACCACGCTGCCGTTCGCGCTGGTCCCGACCGGACCGCGCCGTGGCGCCGCCGACATCGTGCTCGGCAACGTCGCGAACCTTTCCGGGCTCAGCCGCTGGAACCAGACCGTCGACATCGGCGGACGCGAGTTCGCGCTGCTGGTCCGCGCCGGCTCTGCCCCCAGCGGATGGCTCGGGCTGTCGCTCCCGCAACTCGTCCTGCTCGTCGGGCTCGCGCTGACGACGCTGGCCGCCGGCATCGCGATCGTGGTTGCCCGCCGCACCTATGCAATGGAACACCTGAGTGTGCAGAATCGCGAGCTCGACGAAGCGCTCGAACGCCAGCGCCAAGTGGAAGCGGAGCTGCGGGCGTGGCAAGCCCGCTTCCGCACGATCTTGCGTGACTCACCGGACGTCATCGCGTTGCTCGACGTCGACGCCGGCACCTGCGAGGTCCTCAACCGCACGGACTTCTTCGGCCACCCGCTGGAGACACTCGCCGAGAAGGACGGCCTGTACGGGCTCGTGCACCCGGAGGACCGCGCCGACGCCGACGCGCACTGGCAACGGCTGCACGCGTTGGAGCCGGACCGGGTATGCGAGACCACCTTGCGTTTGCGGGACGGCGCGGGCACCGCCCGCTATGCGCGACTCCGGTTCTCGCCACTCAACCTCGAGGACGACTCGTCCCAGACGCTGCTCGGCGCGATCAGCGACGTCACCGACGAGTGGACCAACCAGCTGCGAGAGGCAGAGCTCCAGGAAGCGCTTCGCCGCTCGCAACGCCTCGAGGCGGTGGGTCAGCTCGCAGGCGGCGTCGCACACGACTTCAACAACGTGCTCGCCGCGGTCCAGGCTTCCGTCGAGCTCCTGATGGACGACGTTCCCCCGGGCCGCCCCCGCGAGTACGCAGACGAGATCCACCGGGCCGCAGGACGCGGCGCAGCACTCGTCCGTCAGCTGTTGACCTTCGCGCAGCGCGATCGGGCCGAACCGCGGACTGTCGACCTCAACGAGGTCATCGTGGGCATGGAGCCACTCCTTCGCCGCAGCCTCGGCGAGCAGGTACAGCTCCATGTGAGCCGCACCGAATGCTCGTGCCTGGTCGAAGTCGATCCGACGCACCTCGAGCAGGTGATCCTGAACCTGGCCGTGAACGCGCGCGACGCGATGCCCGGCGGCGGCGTGCTGTGGATCGCGACCACCATCGAGTACGACGACACGGGCGGAACGAACGATCGGGTCGTGCTGTCGGTGACGGACACCGGCACCGGCATCGCACCGGATGTGCGAGAGCGAATGTTCGACCCGTTCATGACGACGAAGGAACCGGGCAAGGGTACGGGGCTCGGCTTGGCAACCGTGATGTCGATCGTGCGGGAAGTCGCCGGTGAGATCAACGTCGTCACAGAAGTGGGTCAGGGCACGACCTTCGAGATCTCGTTCGCGCGCTGCACCGGCGTCGCACGGAGCCCGGACGAGCCGGTGGCGGCGGACCACTTCGACGGCTGCGGACGAAGAATTCTCCTCGTCGAGGACGACGCTGCGGTTCGAGCCGCACTCGCGCACACGCTGGAACGGAGACACTTCACGGTGGTGACCGCGGTTGACGCGTCGCAGGCGCTGCCCATCGTCGAGCAGCAGGCATTCGACCTCGTGCTGACCGACGCGGTCATGCCGGGGATGTCGGGCGCGGCACTCGTCGAGCATCTGCATGCCACGCATCCCGAGCTACGAGTGATCTTGATGTCCGGCTACTCCCGGGGCCTTGTCGACGCGTCGTCGATCGCGAGCAGCCGGCAGCAGCTCCGCAAGCCGTTCACGACCGCCGAGCTGATGCGCGCGATCCGGACCGCGCTGGAGCAACCGAGCGACAAAGAGAGCTTGTCCGAAGAGCTCACGAAGCTTTCGGGGTCATGACGACCACGTTGGACGATCGGAAGCAACGACTACGCGGCGGGTGACGACGCGCCGACACGCCGGAGCGCCTCGTTCGCATTCTCGGGAAGCTCTTCCAACGGCCGCGCGAGCTCGGCGACCGTAGGACCGACCTTCTCCGCGAGCGGGGCGAGGGCATCGAGATCGAAGTCGTAGAGGCGCGCGCAATTCTCTCCGAGGATCTTGCGCATCTCCGGCTCGCTCCAGTCCCAGAACACCTGGCGCAGGTGCTCGCGCGTGAATGGGTGGGTGCCCTCATCGTGCGGGAAGTCCGAGCCCCACATGAATTTGTCGATCCCGACCGTGTCCTTGGCGGCGCGCGCGTCGGCCGGCCCTGGAAAGCTCACACCCAGCCAGACGTTCTGCTGGAAGTACTCGCTCGCCGACTTCGGCAAGATGTGCTCGGGCTTGAACCGCAGCTCGCCGATCGCACCGGCATTGCGGACAGCCGCAAGCGAGTGGTCGAGCTGCGCGAGGAACGCGGGGATCCATGCGCATCCCTGTTCGGTGATCACGAACTTGAGCTTCGGGAACCGTTCGAACACGCCCGAGAGCAACATGAAGATCAGCGGCCGGCGGGAATAGTGGCCGAGCTCCGCGATCTGAATCAGCGCCGACGACGGGTGGCGCAGGTACTCGGGTCCCCCGACCCCTCCATGGCAGTTCACCGGCACACCGAGGTCCTCGCACACCGCCCACAGGCGGTCGTAGTCGGGGTGGTTGTACGGCTTCAGCCACGTCGCGTCCGGCGGCACGGCCGGCAGCAGCACTCCCCCGCGAAGGTTGTGCTCCTTGATCCATTTCACGTCTTCGATCGCGTCGTCGATGTCGTTGACGAAGATCTGGCCGATGCCTGCGCGGCGCTCCGGGAATCGGCTGCAGAAGTCTTCGAGCCACCGGTTGTGCGCGCGGATGCCGGCAAGGCGGTGCTCGTAGTCGTCGGCCGTGGGCGGCGGCGCGAACAAGACGAACGTCGGGAAGAACGGCGGCACGGTGTTCGGGAAGATCACCTCGCCGACCACGCCGTCGGCGTCCTGCTGGCCGTTGCGCATCTCGTCGTCCCAGTTGCGGTACCGCCGCTGATCACCGAGGTCCTTGAACGGGTTCTTGTACTTGTCGCGCCACGCGTCGAAGTCGTCGAGATACTTCTTGTCGAGGAATTCGCGATATTGCGAGTGACTGCCGCCGGCGTGCGTATCCGACGAGATGATCGTGTAGTGCTGGCTCGACGGCACGAGCGTCCTCCTGGGGAGCGGTGCGCAGGAAAACTAGAAGCAGGTTCTAGTATAGCCATACCGTGCGGACGGAGCGAAGCCAGGGATGGCGCAGCGAGGGAGGCATGTGACGGACCCGAAACGTGCCACCACTGAAGCGCAGCGGGCTCGGCGCCGGCGCGTCGTCGACAGCGGGCTCAATCTGCTGCGCACGAGGGATTACGACAAGATCCAGGTCAAGGACGTCGCCGAGGAGGCGAACGTCGCGCTGGGCACGGTCTACAACTACTTCTCCTCGAAGGACCACTTGTTCGCCGAGGTGCTCATCGCATGGGCCGCGACGCTCGGCCCGAGCATCTCCCGCAATCCGTTGCGCGGGACGAACGACGTCGAGCGTTTGACCGAGGTGTTCCATCGCTCGGTGCGCGCGTTCCAGCGCCAGCCGCATCTCGCGCGTCTCGTCGCCACTCTCGAGACGTCGTCGGACCCGTTCGCAACCGAGATCCTGGCCCGGCTCGGCGAAACCACGACGAAGGTGTACGTCGAGGCCATCCACGACGTGGACGACGCCACCGCGCATGCGGTCGTGCGCGTCGTCGACGCCGTCCTCGCCTCGGCGCTCCGGTCCTGGGTCGCGGGCCGCATGCCGGTCGGCGAGGTCTACGAAAGGCTCAGCGAAGCGATCGCGCTGTTGCTGCCGTCCGACCGTACGTGAGGAGCTGCGAGGAACGCACCTCCGACACGCCGCTCATTCCTCGATGAAACCGGTCGGCGCCTTCGGCTTGCCGAGGAGGTGCTTGAGCACCTTGCCGGTTGCGTTGTGCGGCATGTCGGTGACGAGCTCCACGTGCGTCGGCACCTTGTACGCGGCCAATGATCGTGCGGCGAAGGCGCGTACGTCGTCCTCGGTGAGCGTGGCCGTCGCACGCGCGACGACGTATGCCTTCACCTCCTGTCCCAGCGTCGGATGGTCGACGCCGACGACGGCGACCTCGGTGATGTCCGGGTGCTCGATGAGCCGGATCTCGATCTCGGCCGGGTAGATGTTCTCACCGCCTCGGATGATGAGGTCCTGGCGCCGGCCCTCGAGATAGACGAACTCGTCGACGATGTGGCCGTAGTCGCCGGTGCGGTACCACCGTTCGTCGTCCAGCACCGCGCGCGTGGCTTCGGGGTTCTCCCAGTAGCCGAGGAAGAGCGCGGCCATGCGTACGCAGATCTCGCCGACCTCTCCCTCGGGCAACGCCGCACCTGTCGCAGGGTCACGCACCTCGAGCTCGACGGTCGGCGAGACGTTGCCGATGCTGTCGGGATGTGCGTACGTGGAATCAGAACGCAGCGATGTGCCGGCGCCGTTCGATTCGGTCATGCCCCACCCGGTACCGAGACCTGGGCGCACGTGCGGCAGCCTCTTCTCGAGCGCGCGCAGCAGCTCGGGGGCCCACACCGATGAACCACCGCCGACGGTCTTCAACGACGACAGGTCGTACCTGTCGAGATCAGGCCACTCGAGCAACCGCCAGAGCTGCGTCGGCACGAGCGACCACATGGTGGCGCGGTGGCGTTGTGTGAGCTCCAGGTGCACGTCCTCACGCCACTTGCCGGGCGGCGGATAGACGATCGTCATCCCACCACCGAGCGCCATCACGAGCTGGCAGTTGAGGCCCGACACGTGGAAGTACGGCGACGCAGAGATCGTGCAAGGGACCGACGACGGCAACGACGGCTCCTTGCCGGCGTGCATCGCGCGCCCGATGGACTCGGCACCCCGCAGCATCGCGGACCATACGAAGTGGATGTTGCTGCGGTGTGAGAGCAACGCGCCCTTGGGGCGGCCGGTGGTGCCGCTCGTGAAGAGGATCAGGAACGGGTCGTCTTCTGCGATCGGCTGCTCCGGCATCGCCGCGCCCGCACCGGCAGCCTCGAGCTCCGCGAACTCGTCCTCGAACACGACGACGGGCAGATCCGCCGGCACAGGCACGGATTCGTCGTCGAGTCGCCCGATACGCCGGCGATCACCCAGCAGCACCGAGGGAGTCGTGAGGTCGAGGGCGTACGCCATCTCGTTCGCGGTCCACCAGCCGTTCATCGCGACGGTGATGCCGCCGAGCGCAGTGGTCGCCCAGAACGTGATCGCGTACTCGACGCAGTTCGCCGCCGCGATTGCGACGCGGTCGCCCTTGCGCACGCCGTACTTCTCGGAGAGCGTGCGTGCCATCGCCGCGACGGGGGCGAGCATGCCCTCGTAGGTCAGCGAGCGGTCGGGAAAGACGACGTAGGGCCGATCACCGAAGCGTTCGGCAGCAGTGAGCAGCATCGCCCGCAGATCCTTCGGACGGTTCACGAAGACCTGCATCGGCACGCCGAGGACGTCCTCGACAGCAAGCTCGAACGGTGCGCCGGGCCCGGTCAGCCCCTCACGAACTTCGCGGGGCAGTGTCGAATCGGGCCAGGTGAGTCTCACGGGCCCGCATCGTACGCGGGGCGCTAATGCGCGCGTTCGTAGTAGAGGGGCTCGTCGGTCTCGGTCGCGAAGTACACACGGCCGCGCCGGTACGCGAGCGGCTCACCGGAACGCGCGGAGACCAGCACGTCGTCGTGCTCGACGGCCCACAGGCCATGGTCACGCATGCGCACGAACTCGTTCCCTCGAGCGAGGTACGCGAACACTTCGCCGTCCTCGATCCTGCACAGGCATCGGGCGCGATCCTCGACCTGCGCATCCGCTTCCCGCTCGTCGCCGACATAAAGCGCCATGCTCGGCCCCCTACCCGCCACTGCTTGGCAGGCAACATAGGCCCGGACGGGCCGTACGGCCAGAGGATCTCATGCGCCAATTCGGCCAATATATGCCGGACTGCCCATGTGAACGGGCCGGGCGTTCGTCGCATCCGGCGCACATCGGTCAGCGGCCCCGGACGCGGCGGTGGAGCGCCGACGAAGTCGCGTCGTCGGCGGGGAGGAACGTCTCGATCGCCAACTCCGACAACGTGATGTCGAGCGCGGTGCCGAACGACGCGATCATCGTCACGAACGCAAGCTCGCCCTCGTCGGTCCGCAAGCGCATCGGTATCGCGACCATGCGCGGGGCTTCCAACGTGTCGTCCGGTGCGACACCCATCGCCGTTGCATAGCCGGCGAGCTCGTCCTCCAACGCGCGCAGCTCGCCGTCACCCGTGAGCGCGATCGTCCGCCGCAGGCTTCCGAGGATGTGGTCGGCCCATTGCGACAGATTCGCGATGCGGGGGGCCAGGCCTTCGGGATGCAACGTCGCGCGCAGCACGTTGCACGGCGGCGCAAGCAGCTCGTCCGCGACCCCTTCGACCAGTACTCCCGCGGCGGCATTCGCCGCGACGAGCTCCCAACGGCGGTCGACGAGGATCGCGGGATACGGCTCGTGACCCATCAGAAGCCGGTCGATGGCGGCGCGCACCGACTGCATCTCCGGCGCGTCCAGATCCGTGGCGTGGTACGTCGGCGCGTAACCGGCCGCGATCAGCAATGTGTTGCGCTCGCGCAACGGCACGTCGAGGTGGTCGGCGAGGTGCAGGACCATCTCTCGACTCGGCCGCGCCCGACCCGTTTCGACGAAGCTCAAATGCCGAGCCGAGATGCCCGCGTCCGTCGCGAGCTCGAGCTGGCTCATCCGGCGACGCAGGCGCCAGTCCCGAAGCATCTGGCCGGCCGGCGTGGAGGTGGCTGTCGCGAGCATCATCGTCACGGTAGCGACGCGTCGAGGCGCCCGACCATTACCTCGGAGGGAATCGACCGGCGCGATTCGCCGCCCGAAGATGGCGTCATGACGACCACCACCACCCTCCCCCGCCCCTACGTCGCCACCGGCGCCCTGAAGGAGTACGAAGCGTTCGCCGCGCTCGTCGAGTCGCTGTCCGACGCCGAATGGCGCACGCCCTCGCGATGCGCCGGATTCGACGTGCGCGACGTCGCCGGCCATGTGATCGGCCTCGCCGAGGACGTCGCAGCGGGCAAGCCCGGCAGTCGCAACGCCGAAGCCGAAGCCGCGTCGGTTCGTGACGACACTCCCGCACAGGCCGCGGCGCGTCTCCGTGCGGCGCTCGTGTCGGTCACCGCGCTCGCAGAAGCAGCAGACGACGAGATGTGGAACGGACCGAGCGGCGTTCCCGATCTGACGCTCGGCGAGGGTGTGCTGACGCTCTGGTACGACGCGTACGTGCATGCCGACGACATCCGCGCCGCGATCGGTCGCGCGCCGGAGCGCGGTGACGGTTTGCACGCGAGTGTCGTGTACCTCGCCGGCGAATTGACGAAGCGCGGATGGGGGCCTGCCACGCTTGCGCTCGACAGCGAACCCCGGCTCGACATCGGTTCCGGCGGCCGCGGGGTGACAGGTGATCCGCTGCAGTTCGTGCTCGTCGCGCCCGGTCGCGGCGACGGCTCGCCGATGAACCTGGAGCCGGCGGTCAACATCTACGCGCGCTGATCGCCGAGCACCTCACGTACGGCGGCCTCGAAGCGCACGCGTCGCGCGTCGCCGCCACCGAGGATCGCGACCAGCCATCGCCGCACCTCGGCCAGATCGAGCGTGCCGGCGGTGAGCAGCAGCACCTGCTCGATGTCGATCCAGTCCTTGCGGCGATCGAACACCGCCTTGCAGACGAGGAGGTCCTCCGCCGCAAGGACCCGGATCGTGTCGTCGCCGAATGGCACGAGCCGCGTGCGCCTCGCGACGTGGGAGTGGAAGTCGTCGGTTGCGAAGAAGAGGTCGACCGGGGTGTTGCCCCACCACAGACGGACCTGGCCGTCGCGGAGCGCGCTCCGACGGTCCGTGTCGGTCGCTTCCACACCGAGCGGCTCCAGTGCCTTCACGACTGTTCGGAAGGCCTTCGGAGAGACGAACACATTGACATCGATGTCGACGGTCGCACGCGGCTCCGCGTAGTACGCCAGCGCCAGCGCTCCCCCGAACGCGTATGGAAGCTCCGACTCCTCGAGGGCGCGCGCGAGGGAGACGACCTTCTCGGGCAGTGTCGGGACGTTCGTCGTCACGGGCTCTCTTGCGACGTGAAGCGCGGGAACGTGATCTTCGACGGCCGGCGGCGCTGTGGTATCCGACTCGCGAGCTCGAGCGCATCCCGCAACGCGCGACCACGGGTCGCGTCGTCGACGCCGACCCACTCGAGCGCACCATCGAGGCTGTCGGGAATCTCGTCGTGCACGCGCGGCAGCTCGCGTCGGAGCTCGTTGACCAGCGCGGCCGGTAGCCGGTCCCCGCGCCGGAGTTGCGCGATGAGCCGGCGAGCGGTGGCCGACGCGCCGCCGCCGTGCTCGGGTGCGTGCAGCTCCCGCACCCTGGCGCGGATCTTCCCGGCGTCGAAGGGACGCCGGGCTCGGCCCTCCGCGTCTGCGAGGACTTCCGCGGTGAGCACACGGAACGTGGCGAGCGTGCGCGCGCGCGGGCCGGCGGGTGTCGAGACCGATTCGCGGATCTCGAAGCGTCCGCCGGCGCGGGTGACGACGAACGCCATAGTGGGCAGAATACCACTACTGCGGCGGGGATACCGTCTGGCCGTGGCGCGCACCGAGGACGCGGTCGAGCTCGAGGTCGACGGCCACGAGCTGCGGCTGTCGAGCCCGGGCAAGGTGCTGTTTCCCGAGCGGGGCGAGACCAAGCTGGATCTGCTGCGCTACTACCTCGAGGTCGGCGAGCCGATCATGCGCACGATGGGAGGGCGGCCCGTCCTCATGGAGCGCTACCCGCACGGCGCGACCGGAGCGTCGTTCTTCCAGAAGCGGGTTCCCGAGAACGCACCGCCGTGGCTCCGGACCACCATCGTCAGCACGCCCAACGGCACGACGTCGCGGGCCCTCGTCGTCGATGACCTTGCGCACCTCGCATGGGCGGTGAACCTCGGCTGCCTCGGATTCCACGTGTGGCCGTCGCTCGCGGAGGATCCCGAGCACGCCGACGAGCTGCGCATCGACCTGGACCCGCAGCCGGGGGTTGGCTTCGAAGAAGCGCGCGTCGCCGCACACGACGTCAAAGTCCTGCTCGACGAGCTCGGCGTCGTCTCGTGGCCGAAGACGACCGGCAACCGTGGCATCCACGTGTACGTGCGGCTCTTGCCCCGGTGGGATTCGTACGAGGTCCGCGCGGGGGCCGTGGCGCTGGCACGGGAGCTGGCGCGCCGGCATCCGGATCGCATCACCGACGCGTGGTGGAAGGAGGAACGTGGCGAACGGGTCTTCGTCGACTTCAACCAGAACGCTCCGCACAAGACGGTGTTCGGCGCGTGGTGCGTGCGGGCCCGCGCCGGCGCGCAGGTGTCGACGCCGTTCGCATGGGACGAGCTCGACGCGATCGACGCCGACGCCATGACGATCGCGACGGTGCCGGCCCGCGTCGCTTCCGGCGGCGACCCGTGGGAGCAGGCGGGCGCCGAGCCGCAATCATTGGAACCCTTGCTCGCGCTCGCCGAGCGCGACGCAGCGAGCGGCTTGCAGGACGCGCCGTGGCCACCGGTGTACCCGAAGATGCCGGGCGAGCCGGCCCGTGTCGCGCCGAGCCGCGCCCGCAAGAAGGCGTAGGAGAAGGCGCCGTGGACTTCAGAGGCTGGCCCGCCGCCGCGTTGAAGTTCTACGTCGGTCTCGAAGCCGACAACTCGAAGGCGTACTGGAGCGCACACAAGGACGAGTACGAGGAGTCGGTGAAGGCACCGTTCCTTGCGCTGTCGGAAGCGGTCGAGCGCGAATTCGGCCCGCTGCGCGTCTTCCGGCCGTACCGTGACACGCGCTTCTCGAAGGACAAGACCCCGTACAAGACCTCCGCAGCGGCCGTGACGGAGAGTCAGGGCGGCGCCGCGTACTACGTGATGGTGAACGCGGAGGGGTTGTACGCCGGGAGCGGCTATTACCACCTTGCCCCCGATCAGCTCGAGCGGTATCGCGTCGCC
>DASQHW010000118.1:0-3055 GCA_035631895.1 Acidimicrobiia bacterium
CCTACGTCGGCGGTGTGGGCGCCCTGGGCGCCGAGGCCGCGCTGACCGGTGGAGGCACCGCCTGGGTCTTCACCGACGGCCGCGTCATCAAAGGGACCTGGTGGCATCCGGATCGCACGAAACCCGCGCAGTTGCTCGACAGCTCACGCCACCGAATCGCGCTCACGCCCGGACCGACCTGGGTCGAGCTCCCCGACATCAGCTACGGCGTCGGCATCACGCCATAGTTGCCTCGGACCGACATCGGGTGTCACCGCGACGCGCCGTCCGACAATCCAGTCGTCGTGCATGCGCGTCTCGTATCAGCGATGCCGGCACCAAACGCGAAGAGCATTAGGTTCGGTGCCCTTGACGAACACGACGCCACCGGAAGGTTTCCGTCAGCACCGCTTCACTCCCGGTCCGGGCGCGACCACGGTGCTCCTGGTGCGGCACGGCGAGTCCGCGCCCGCTCACCCCGATCGACCGTTCCCACTCGTCGACGGTCACGGTGATCCCGCGCTCGATCCCGTCGGCGTGCAACAGGCGGCGCTCCTCGCCGACCGCCTGCAGCAGGAAGACATTGCGGCGATCTACGTGACCACCCTCACACGGACACACGAGACCGCGGCGCCGTTGGCCGAGCGCACCGGCTTGGAACCAATCGTCGAGCCCGACCTGCGCGAGGTGTTTCTCGGCGACTGGGAAGGCGGCGAGTTCCGCGCCCGTGCAGTCGCCGGTGACCCACTGTTCGCGCAGATCTTCACGGAGGAGCGTTGGGACGTGATCCCCGGTGCCGAATCCCACGACGCGTTCGACGAGCGCGTCTGGCGCGGCTTCCAACGGATCGTCGCCGCGCATCCCGACGAACGCGTGATGGTCGTGTCGCACGGTGGGGTGATCGGCCAGCTCCTGCATCGCGTCACACATTCGCGCCGCTTCGCGTTCTCCGGTGCCGACAACGCGTCGATCAGCGAAGTGGTAGCGAGCCCCGAGCGCATCGTGCTCCGGCGCTACAACGACACCGCGCACCTGCTCCCCCTGCTGACGTCCTGAGGCTTCAGTGCGCGACCGACGCCAGCGCGCCGACGAGCGCGTGGAAATCTTCGCCAGGCCGCCGAACCCGGGGCGGCAACTCGAGCTGGACGCCGGCACGCGCGACGCGGTTCACGGGGTTCTTCGGATGCATGCCCCGCAGGTGTGCAGGCATGACGTCGAGGTCTGTCACCCATCGGTACGCAGGCAGCGCTGCCGCGAGCGCGTCGCCGAGCTCGCGTGCGAGCGTCCGGTTGCTGCCGCCGAGGAGTGCAGTGGTCCAGCGATCGTCGGCGTCCCGGAGACCTCCGAAACCGTGCACGGAAACGACGACGTCGACGTGCGCGACGAATGCACCCAACGCGTGCGAGTCGGTCGGGTCGTAACGATGCGAAGGTACGTGCCACCGCAGGTTGTCGGGCTGGACGACCGCATACAACGAAGCGCCGGATGTCGATGCTGCGGCCTCTGCGATCTCGGCGGTGCCCTGCTCGAGACCGCCGTGCAAGGCGCAGAACCCGAAGCGCGAACCCTTCACGAGGCGTTCGGCAACCCCAGGTGCTGCGAGCAACTGGTCGAGCATCGTCGCGACGATACGCGACATGCAGGCTCGACGCGATGGGGGAACACCTCTGCGGAGCCCCTCGACCGCCGTGCCCGGCGGGGACGGCGCTTGACAAGGTCATGACCCCACGGCCTTACTAGGCGCCCCTTCGAGTACTTGTTGTCGCTCCGAGGACCCAAATCTTGCATCTCGATCTCTACAAGGCTCTTGCCGGCGTGATCGTCGGGTTCGTGATCGGTCTCACGGGCATGGGCGGTGGCGCGTTGATGACGCCGACGTTGGTTCTGCTGTTCGGTGTCAACCCGGGTACCGCGGTCTCCGCGGACGTCGTGACGTCGTTGGTGCTCAAGCCGTTCGGCGGTGGCATCCATGTGATGCGGCGCACGGTCAACTGGCGGCTCGTCCAGTGGCTGATCGTAGGGTCGGTGCCGAGCGCGTTCCTGGGTGCGTACTTGCTCGACGACATCATCGGGAGCGACAACGCACATACGGTGAAGCGGATCCTCGGCTGGGTCCTGCTGGTTGCCGCGGGCGCGATCCTCGCCAAGCTCGTCCTCGTCGCACGCAGCAAGAACGCAGCGGCGACCGAGATGATGGACGTCCGGCTCGTACGGCCGATCCCGACCCTCCTCATCGGTGCGCTCGGCGGGCTCATCGTCGGCATGACGTCGGTCGGGTCGGGCTCGCTGATCATCGTGATGCTGATGCTGCTGTACCCGAAGCTTTCGTCGAAAGAGATGGTCGGCACCGACCTCATCCAAGCGATCCCTCTCGTCGGCGCGGCCGCGATCGGCCACTACCTGTTCGGGAAGCTCGACATGTCGATCATCACGAGCGTCCTGATCGGCGCGGTGCCGGCCGTGATGGTCGGTGCGCACTTCTCGTCGACGAAGGCGGACCGGTACATCCGGCCCGTCCTCGTCGTCGTGCTCACGATCTCGGCACTGGGCCTGCTCGACGTTCCCAACCGCTGGCTCCTCGCAGTGACGATCGTCGCGATCGCGGTGCTGGCCGGGCTCTTCGTCCGGATGCGCCGCAACGAGAAGCGCGCGCTCGCAGCAGCCGACATCGCGCCGCCCGGTTGACCGCGTTCAGGGCCGCGAATCCGACGGAGCGGGGCCCTCGTCAGTGAACGCCGGCCTGTTGCGAACTCCGAACTCGTCCGTGCGAGCGAAGAACATGAGGTGATGGATCCGCTCACGGATGCCGAGGTCATCGCGTCGTCGTGGACGGCGCCGGCGGCCTTCGGGGAACTGTTCGACCGGCACGCAACGACGATGTTCCGGTACTTCGTGCGCCGGGTCGGCCCCGATGACGCCGACTCCCTACTGGGGGAGCTCTTTCGCATCGCTTTCGAGAAGCGCGCCGGCTTCGACACCGAGCGAGCAGAGGCACGGCCCTGGCTGTACGGGATCGCGAGCAATCTCCTGGCTCGTCACCGGCAAGCGGAGGCGCGCCGTCTGGACGCGACAGCCC
>DASQHW010000119.1:0-2027 GCA_035631895.1 Acidimicrobiia bacterium
CCCGGACCTGAAATTCCCGCCGTTCACGCCGCAGAACCCGCCGCAGCTCGCGGGAGGCGACGAGACCGAGATCTTCTGGGCGTTGCGGCACGGCGACGTGTTGGTGCACCACCCCTACGAGTCGTTCGCGAACTCGGTCGAGCTCTTCGTGTCCCAGGCGGCGCGTGATCCCAACGTCCTCGCGATCAAACAGACGCTGTACCGCACGGGCGGCGACGAGGCGGGCATCGTGGCGTCGCTCGTGAAGGCAGCCGAAGCGGGCAAACAGGTGGTCGCGCTCGTCGAGCTCAAAGCGCGTTTCGACGAGCAGGCCAACATCGAACGGGCCCGCATCCTGGAGCAGGCCGGCGCGCATGTCGTCTACGGCCTCGTCGGACTGAAGACCCACGCCAAGATCCTCCTGGTCGTGCGCCAGGAGCCCGATGGCATCCACCGCTACTGCCACGTCGGCACCGGCAACTACAACCCCAAGACTGCGACGACGTACGAGGACCTCGGCGTGCTGTCGTGCGATGCCGATCTCGGCGCCGATCTCTCGGAGTTGTTCAATTATCTGACCGGCTACAGCCGCCCCGGGGTGTACCGCCGTTTGATCATCGCCCCGATGCACCTGCGCGACGAGCTGCGCCGCCTCATCCGCTCGCAGGCGCGCGACGGCGGCATGATCACGATCAAGACGAATGCGCTCGTCGATTCGGAGATGATCGACGAGCTGTACGCGGCCTCGAAGGCCGGAGCACGTGTCGATCTCATCGTGCGCAGCATCTGTTGCCTGCGTGCCGGTGTGCCGGGGCTGTCAGAGCGCATCAGCGTCCGCTCGATCGTCGGCCGCAACCTCGAGCACTCACGGATCTTCCGCTTCGGCCTTCCCGGTGAAGCCGCCACCGAATACCTCATCGGTTCTGCCGACCTCATGCCTCGTAACCTCGATCGACGGGTGGAAGCAGATCTGCGCGTCGTCGACCCGCGGATGCGTGCGCGGCTCGACGAGATCCTGGAGATCGAATTCGCCGACGACGTGCTGGCGTGGAATCTCCAGCCGGACGGTGCATGGCGCAAGGTTCCGACCGTCGTCGGCTGCGACTCGCAGGTGAAGTTCCAGGAGCTCGCGGTCGCCCGCGCGAAGATCCGGCCTGTGGAAGGCTGACGGGTGGGGAAGTCTGCCCAGACGATGGCGAGCGTGGTGCGGGACGCGCTGGCGAGGTCGGCTGCGCAGCTCGTCGAGCACGAACGGGGCGTCTTCGAAGGCGACCAGCACGCGGTGCACCAGGCACGCGTGGCAACCCGCCGTCTTCGCTCCGACCTTCGCACGTTCGAGCCGTTCCTCGACGAGAGGTGGGCCACGACGCTTCGCGGCGAGCTGCGGTGGCTGACGTCCGAGCTGGGAGCCGTGCGTGATATCGAGGTGATGCGTGACCGGTTGCGCGGCCACACCGAGCGGCTGACGCCGGGAGACGCCGACACGGTGGAGCATGTGCTCCGACGTCTCGACGCCGATCGTGAGGCGGCGCGCGTGAGCCTTTTGACCTCGATGCGTTCCACTCGGTACTCGCAGTTGCGGGCTGCGTTGTCGGAGGGTGCCAAGCGGCCGCGGCTCTCGGCGCGAGCTGCCAGGCGGCCGGACCACGTGCTGGGCCGGGTCGTGCGCGCCCGGTGGAAGAACCTCGAGCGCGCCGTCGACAAGCTCGGCGCGATGCCCTCCGACGAAGCGCTGCACGCGGTTCGCATTCGTGCCAAGCGCTGCCGGTATGCAGCCGAGGCGTGCGCCCCGGTCTTCGGTCACGAGGCGAACCGCTTCGCGCGGGAGATCGCCACGGTTCAGGACGTGCTCGGTGAGCACCACGACGCGGTGGTCGCCGGTGCGTGGCTCGCCAAGACGGCGCAGGAATGCTCGCCCGGCCGCGCCTTCGCGCTCGGCCGGCTCGCCGAGGTCGAGCACCGTGCGGCAGACCGCTCACGGAGCGAGTTCGGACACGTATGGAAGCGCGCCCGCCGCAAGCGCCTCCGTCGCTGGATGTAAGGGCGTG
>DASQHW010000120.1:0-1856 GCA_035631895.1 Acidimicrobiia bacterium
TCGCAGCACGTCGCTCGCGAGCCGCTGGTTGAGGTTGTTGTGTGTCTCGAAGTGCACGGTTGCGCCGTCTCGCAACAGTTCTCGCGCCGTGACCTCGTTCGATCGCCGACCAGGCATACGGGCGCGCACGATCTCCCCGAAGTATTTCTTGTAGAGGTCCCATCCCTTCGCGATCTCGCGCGCGCCTGCGAGGTAGTGACGCTGCGCGATGGCCGATGTGAGGTACGCGCGGAAGTAGGGGATGTAGCCGGCGAGGAGCTCGTCGCCGCCGTTGCCGCTCACCATCACCTTCACGTGTTCGCTCGCGAGCCGGTACACGGAGTAGTAGGCGTACGGCGCCGAAGCGATCGTCGGCTCCTCCTGGAACCAGATCCACTGCATGATCTCGTTCCAGAAGTCGTCGGCCTGCGGGTAGGCGTAGTGGGGGATGCTGCCGACTGCTTTCTCCACCTCGTGGACGTACTCGCTCTCGTCGATGCTCTGTCCCGGGTACAGCGCAGAGAAGGTGTAGAGACCTTCGGTGTGCAGGTCGGTGCCGCCGGCCATCAGCCGGGCCATCGTCGACACGACGCCCGTCGAGTCGAGCCCACCGGACAGCGGCACACCGACCGGGACGTCCGAGATGAGGTGACGGGCCACCACGCGGTCCCAGGTCTGCGCGAATTCCTGCGCGTAGTCGTCATCCGAGCGGCTCGAGGAGAACTCGGGGTTCACCGGCGGGTTCCAGTAACGCTCGATCTTCACGACGCCGTCGGGCCGCACCACCATGGTGTGGCCCGGCAACAGCCGCTGCACGCCGTCGAAGAAGGTGTGCTCGCTGTCGTCGTGCAAACGGAACAGCAGGAAACGGCGCACGGCATCGATGTCGGGCTGTCTGGGCACGCGCCGGTCCTGAAAGAGTGCTTTCAATTCCGATGCGAACGCGAAACCGCCCGGTCCGTCCACGTAGTACAGCGGCTTGATCCCGAGGCGGTCGCGCGCCAGGAACAGCTCCGCGCGCTTCGCGTCGGAGATCGCGAACGCGAACATGCCCGTGAGGTGATCAACCACACGCGGTCCCCACTCCTCGTAGCCACGGAGTATGACCTCGGTGTCCGAATGGTCGGTGACGAATGTTCGCCCGCGGGCGACGAGCGCGACTCGGAGCTCGGGCGCGTTGTAGATCTCTCCATTGAAGACGAGAGCGAGATTGCGGTCGTCGCTGTACATCGGCTGGTCGCCGGTCGCGACGTCGACGATCGCGAGCCGGCGCATGCCGATCGAGAAGTGCTCGCCGACCTCGGTGCCCTCGCCGTCCGGTCCCCGGTGGACGATCGACCGCAGCATGGCAGCGAGTCGTTCCCGGTCGGAGCCGGCGAACCCGGCGATGCCGCACATCGCCGCTCAGGTTACGGGGCGCCGGGGTGTCAGTCGGGTTCCGGGGGCGGCGCGGTGCTCGGGCCGACGTGCCGGTCGAGCCAGCGATTCACCGGTGCCGCATCGCGCCACACCGCGACGATCCGATCGAGGGCACCGTGTGTATGGAGCCATCTCGGCGCACCGAACGAGCGGCCGACGTGGATTCCCTTCTTCTTCAGCAGATCCGCTCGTGGGTGCTCGGCGTCGAACCCACGCGGCACTCGCTTCAATGACTCGCGCGAATCGACCTCGTATTTCTTCTTGCGCACCGCGTTGACGGCGTCTGCCAGCTCGGGTCCGTGCCGCGGGTCGCCCACGGCGACGCGATACCGCTCGAGCTGATCGGGGGCAAGGTGGTAATAGCCGCTCCCGGCGTACAACCCCTCCGCGTTCACCATCACGTAGTACGCGGCGCCGCCCTGACTCTCCGTCACGGCCGCTGCGGAGGTCTTGTACGG
>DASQHW010000121.1:0-7313 GCA_035631895.1 Acidimicrobiia bacterium
CCGGCCGGCGGATATCGACGCGACGAGGTCGCGCAACCCATCGGGCCATGCTGTCTGGAGCTCGCGCATGCGAAGACGGCCCCGGCGTGCGAAATAGCCCCGCGGCAGCAGCATGAGGGCAGCCGAGGGAACGAGCGCCACGAAGACCGAGCCCGTCAACACGGTGAGCACGAGCAGGGCGAGCAACCCGGCGCAGATGCTGCCCGTCCAGAAGCGTGCCCGTGAGAGCCCGACGCCGCCTTGTTGCAGCCACACCCCCGATCGCGACCGCCGATCGCTGCGCAGCCGACCCCATCCGTGGAACACACGGAGGTCGGGCAGCGTGCCCATCAGCCAACCTGCGAGCAGCGCGCAGAACGCACCCACGGAAAGCGCCGCGAACACGTTCATCGTCGACCGCTCCGTATGGCTCCCTCGCTGCGCCATCCCTGGCTTCGCTGCGTCCGCACCTTCACGCCGGGATCCGTCCACGCTCGACGAGCGCACGCAGCCGTATGCCTGGCGGCAGCCCACGATCGACCCGTTGCTCGAGACCGGGCGGCAGCACGCCCGTCCACTCGAGCGGCCGTCCAAGCCCCTCCCGCACGAAGATCGGTTCGCACGTCTCCCCCTCCGCGAGACTCGGCACGATCGCGGTGATCTCGGTGACTTGACGCCGGACCCGGTCCTCGCCGCGCACCACGTCGTCGCGGTCGACGTGCACGACGAGGTCGAGCGCCTCGACGAAGATCCTGCGCACGATCCGCTCGCTCACGTTCTCGCCCGCCATCAACGCGGCGTTCACGAGCGCATTGACCGCGTCGCGCGCGCTGTTCGCGTGGATGGAGCACAGGAATCCGCAGCCGGCGTTCACCGCGCGCGTGAGCTCGAACGCTTCGGCGCCTCGCACCTCTCCGACCACGATCCGGTCCGGGCGCATCGCAAGGACGAACTTGACGAGGTCGCGCAACGAGATCTCGCCCGTTCCATCCAGACCGGACGGCCGGACCTCGTAATAGCTGCCGTGCAGCAAGGGAACCGCCAGCTCACGGATCTCCTCGCAGCTCCGCACACAGTGCGCCGCCGGCACCGCCGAAAGGAGCGCGGCGCCGAGGGTTGTCTTGCCCGCACCGGGCTCACCCGAGATCGTGATCCGGCTGCGCTGTTGCATGATCGCCCACAGGAACGCGGCCGCCTGGTCGCTGAGCGCTTCCCGCGCGACGAGCGCCTCCAGCGTGACGTCGCGGACCGTGTACCGACGCACGGTTGCCGACAACCGGTCGGCGATCGGTGCGATGGCCGCGGTGAGCCGAGCCGTTCCGTCCAACACCCGAGCCTGCACCATCGGATGCTTCGCGTTGAGCTGCCGCTCGGTCGCAGCCAGTAGCCGCTCGAGGATCCGACGGTTCTCGTCCTCGGTCGTGGGCTCCGCCAGGCCGCGCAACCGCCCGTCCGTGTCGAGATACGTCACGCGCGCACCCTCGACGAACACCTCCTCGACATCGCGCCGGGCGAGGAGCTCGCTGAGCGGCCCGAGCTCGGTGATCGACCGCAGCACCCGGTGCACCATCGCGTGCGGATCACCGAGCGGGACCTCGTCACCCATGCGCGCGCGGCGTTGATACTCCTCGACCGCGCGCTCGATCTCCGCACGCACTTCCCCCAGCTGGAGCTCCGGCGCGAGGCGCCTGCGTTCGATGCCTGCAAGCACTTCCCGGCGGATCACGTCATAGGCGTCCGTCCGCGGGGTCGCGCGGTTCACGATGCGACATCCAAGATGGACGCGTCCCGCAAGCGCCGCGGCGCCGCCGCAACCGCGTTCGCAACTCGTGCGACCGGGCGCGTGAACGCGGTGTTCCGGATCATCTCGCCGTTCCACGACGCGTCGCTCACGCGCCTTTCGTACGGCACAAAGACGACCTCGAGCGCGCCGAGGCTGCCGGTGATCTCCTCGTAGAGCTCACCGCGGCGGAACCGCGCGACGGGAGCACGATTGACGACGACGGCCATCGGGGTCTTCACGGCCAGACCGCGCGCGTCGACGACCCACCCGAGCAAGCGCGCGATCCCCTGGGGCGAGCCGTCGCACACCGCGACCAGGACCTCCGCCGACGCGACCAACGCGCGACCGGTGGCAAAGCGCCCTCGGCTTGCCGAGCCGCCGATCTCCTCCAGCGAGCCGGCGCCGTCGGCGACCACGATCTCCGCCGCGTCGGCCAGGCGGTCGATGACGCGAACCACCTCGCCCGGCCGCACCTGCACCCAGGCGTTGGGGTTCGGTACACCGGCGACAATGGACAACCCCGAACGCGGATCCGAGATGACGCACGCGTCGAGGTCGCCGCGGCCGTGCTCGACCGCGTCGATCGCGGTACGCAGGTTCGGTTCGATCGGCAGGTGGAGGCGCTGCGCGACGGCAGGCGCGACGTCGTCGGCATCCACCAACGCGACGGAATGGCGACGCGCGCACGCGGCGGCGAGCCCGATCGCAACCTCGGTGCGGCCGACGCCCGGCGGGCCGCCGACAACGACGAGCGAGCCCGCTCTCCCATCGGTCGCGCGGGCCGGCTCGGCCGTCTGTTCCGGCCTCTTGCCCGCGGCCCCGATGATGGCTCGCACGAAACCGTCGACGCCTGCGTCCGACTCGACAATCGCGTCGACTCCCAGGGCAACGAGGTGTTTGCGGCTCGCCCACTCCTCGCGGTCGTACACGCCCAGCACGGCGCGCCCTCGCGCACGCACGTCGCCGACGAGCGCGCGGGTCAGCGGCGCCCATCGATGGCCGACGACGAGCACGTCGTACGACTCTTCGAGGAGGATGCTCGGTTCGACGACCACGCTGCGAACGCGTGCACCTCCGTGATCCGAGAGATGGCGGTGCAGCTCCTCGACCCACGGATCGGCGGTGAAGGCGAGTGCCACCTCGGGCTCGCTCACTTGGGGGCGCCCGTGCTCGGTGTGAACAGCGGGACCTCGCGCATCGGCGCCGCGCCGGTCGCGCGCACGAGCGTGACGGTGCCGGTGTCGAGTGCTGCCGCAAGACGCGGCGCGCCGTCGGCGTCGACGACGAGCGAGACCGTCAGCTCGTCCGACGCGCCCGCGAGCGGACCACCGCTCCGGTTCTCGACCGCGATCACCTCGGCGTCGCTCAACACGTAGCCGGATCGCGCGCTGTTGCGTTCGACCGCGATGACGTCGACGCGATCGCCACCGGTCAGCTTGCCGCCGACGGCACGCGCACGCGGCAACGGAAAGCTCATCGCGCGCATCGCGGCATGGGCTCCGAGCTCGCGCACATCCGCGCGCCCGACGAGCGCACCTGTGCGAATCGTCTTGGTGACGACCTGTCCCCGCACGGATCGCAGGTCGGCCGCGCCGAAGAGCGTCGCGAGCACGGCACCGTCTGCATGGACGTGCGCAATCCGAACGTCACGGTCCCCGACGAGTGTGCCGGGCGCGAGCTCCCTCGCCGCGACGAGCACCGGCCGCGAGTCGTCCGCGGCGCGCAGCACGCTCGAGGTCAGCATCACGCCGAGGGCGCCTGCGAGCAGCATGACGACGTGACCGGACGACAGGCGCGTCGAGAGCGCCCGGCGAGTTCGGCGACGCAGCGCCGATTGCGCGATTCCCAAAGCCCAGCCCCCACAACACTCAGGCTCTGGCCCGCCCGGCAGGATGGAACCATCCGGAGGATGTCTCCACAAGCGGAATGTTCTGCCAACTCACGTCCGGAGATGTAGGGAAGGACGTGACGCGGTCCCTCCAGCGGGGGCTGCAAGCGGCCTGCGGGCGACTCGGGCGAGTGTCCGCACGGGCCGGATCGGCAGTCCGGTGAATGGAGCGCCGTGACCGGTGGCAAGACTTGTCTGGGGCTGCCGGGAAGCACGTGACGTTGTCGCACGACGCGGGTAACGTGCCCACGGTGGGGACAACGTCTGATATGCCCGAGTCCGGCCGTGTAAACGGCTCGAACTATCCCGAGATACTCACAACGGCCATGGCCGCCGAGATGCTGCACGTCCATGTGGAGTACCTGCGGCGGATGGTGCGGGAGGACCGGGTGCCGGCGCACCGGTTCCCCGGCGGCCGTGAGATCCGGTTCCTGCGCGACGAGCTGATCGCCTGGGTGCGCGCGCAACCCGGCGACGACCGCTCGCCGTCACGCCAGGGAGAGAGCGCCGCGCCCGCGTAGCCTGCGCCGCCATGAGCGACCTCGCCGGCAAGGTCGTGGTGATCACGGGCGGCAACAGCGGCATCGGCAAGGAGACCGCGGTCGAGCTCGCGCGCATGGGCGCACGTGTCGTCATCGCGGCGCGCAACCCGACGAGGGCGGCCGCCGCGGTGAAGGAGATCAAGGAACGCACGGGCGCGGGCGACCGGGTGGAGACGATGCCGCTCGACCTCGCATCGTTCGCATCGGTGCGCGCGTTCGCCGGCGCGTTCACGGACGCGCACGACCGGCTCGACGTCCTCGTCAACAACGCGGGCGGGTGGCTCGGCAAACGGATCGTGACCGCCGACGGGCACGAGTCGCAGTTCCAGGTCAACCACCTCTCGCACTTCCTGCTCACCAACTTGTTGCGCGAGCGGCTAGTCCGCAGCGCGCCCGCGCGTGTCGTCAACATCGCTTCGGTGGCACACAAGAACGCGCGCAGAGGCCTGGACTTCGACGACCTCGATTACGAACGGCGCCGTTACCGGGGCTTCCGCGTCTACTCCGAGACCAAGCTCATGAACATCCTGTTCGCGCGTGAGCTCGCCCGGCGCTGGGACGGCACCGGCGTGAGTGCCAACGCCGTGCATCCCGGGTTCGTCGCGACCAACTTCGCAAGGGAGGGCGACGTCGGCTGGTGGGGCAACATCGGCATGCCGCTGACGCGGCCGTTCTCGATCTCGGTGCAGCAGGGCGCGGTCACACCGGTGTACGTCGCGTCCTCACCCGACGTCGAGGGCATCACCGGCCAGTACTTCGTGAAGTGCAGGGTCGCCGGCCCGTCGCGTGCGGCGCTCGACGACGACGCCGCGGCGCGCCTCTGGGAGATCAGCGCGAAGCTGACGGGCGCAAGCTGAGGGTCAGGCGCGACGCGCCGAGGTCCACGCCACGGACTGCAGCGGGATCACGGTCTCGGCGCCGAGCTTGGCGACGACCGACACGAAGTCCTTGCCGACGTGCAGGGTGCCGTCGAGGCCCTCGAACTCGTGCAGGCAGCCGACCGTCTGGTCCTCGTGGCCGTCGCGTTCGAGCAACGCGTCGCGGAACGTGCGACGGCTGCGGGCACGGGTCCCGCCGGCGGTCGCGTGGTCGTACATCTCGATCGTGATCGGCAGGCCTGCCACGAGGTGCACGTCGACCCGTCCGAACGCGGCGCGCACGGCGAGGAGGTCGTCGCCGGTCTCCTCGACGTATCCGGCGAAGCGCTGGTCGCCGACGAGCACCGCCACGCGGTCGCCCGCGTGCATGCGCTCCTGCAGCCAGTCCTCCAGCGTGCGGCCGTGCCGCCACTGGGCCGCCGCGTCCTCGGTGGCGACCTCCTGTTCGGCGCGCCACTCGGCCCGCATCTCCGCGGCGACCCCCGCCAGGTCCGGGTGCTCGAGGCCATCCATCATCTGAATGATCATCGGACGGCCGGGGCCGGCATTGAGCCGGATTCGTCAGTTCCCCGCCGCAGCCGCGCGGTAGCGCGACGTGGAGTGCTCGGGATCGGTGTCGAAACGGGGGATGACCTCGTCGCCGAACAGCTTCACCGTGCGCTCGAGCACGTCGTGGCCGTAGGTGCTCCCGGACGGGCCCATGATCAGCTGGTCGATCCCGATGCCGTTCCAGCGCTCGATGCCCTGGGCGCAGTCGTCGGGGGTGCCGACGATCGCCGCGCCCGACTGGAACCCCTTCTCGATGGCCTCCGGTGTGGGGTCGGGAATCTCCTGCGGCCATTCGGGCACGAAGGGCGGCTTCGGGAACGTGTCGAGGTAGTGGAACACGAGCGTCTGCTGGCGGCCGTTGCCCGAGTGCGCCATGAGGTTGCGCGCCTCGTCGCGATCCTCGAGGCACATGAAGCTCGTGGTGATCGCGACGTTGTCGTTCACGTACTCGCCGACCGGCTCCGCGTTGACGATGTGCTTCTTGTACGTCTCCACGAGCGGCGCCATCTTCTCGGGCGTGCCGCCGGTGAAGCAGATGACCCCGAGTCCCATGCGGGCGGCCTTCTCGAACGTCTCGGGGTTGCCGGCGGCGACCCACAACGGCGGGTGCGGCTTCACATACGGCTTCGGGATGACGTTGCGTTCCGGCATCGAGAAGTACTTGCCGTCATATGCGTACGGCTCGTCGCGCCACATGCGCACGATCTCGCGGATCGCCTCGTCGTACATCTCTCTCGTCGCGTCGGGATCCGTGATGCCGAAGCCACCCATCTCGGTCGTCGACGACCCGCGGCCGGTGCCGAACTCGAAGCGGCCGCTCGACACGTGATCCATCATCGCGACGCGTTCGGCGACGCGTGCGGGGTGGTTCACCGGTGGCGTGATGTTGATGATGCCCGACGCCGCGTGCAGGCGCTCGGTGCGCGCCAGCACCCACGCCATCAACGTCTCGTTCGCCGAGATGTGGGAGTACTCCTTCAGGAAGTGATGCTCGGTGAACCAGGCGTACTTCCAATGGTGGCGGTCGGCGACCTCGCACAGCCCGACCTCGCTCATCAGGCGGTCGTGCTCAGCGTTGGGATTGGCGGCGGCCACGTCTCTGTGGACGAAGCCGCCGAGGAAGAGGCCGAATTCCATGCGCGCGGGCCCTCCGGATCGAGCGGTCGAGCGGGCCGTTTTTAGAACGTGTTCTAAATCCTAGAGGACGGCGCTGGGTGTGTCCAGCGTGGTCGTGGGCGTTCCGCTAGTCGTTGCTCCCGCGTTCGCGGGTCGCGGCGCGGCGCAGACAGTCGCGGTGGATCGCGTCCTCGATCGCCGGGTCGGAGCCGGTATCCCAGCGGGCCACCAGCGCCAGTACTTCCGGGTCGTCCAGGTCGACAGGTTCGCTACAGAACACGCAATCCATACGGCGGGCCCCTTATAACCCAGGTAGATGTAAGTGGCAGGTAAATGGGTCGCGCCATGAGGCTGCGGATTGGGTGTGAGAAACGAAAGGCCACCCCGAAATCCTGGGTTTGTCAGGCCGCACATTCGCGTCGGTCTCGTCCCCGCGGAACGCCCGAAACCGACGGCACCCCCGGGACCCTCGTGCGCGCCGCACAATGGCGCCGTGCAGCGGGTGGTGATCGTGGGTCCCGGCGGTGCCGGCAAGTCGACGCTCGCGCGCCGGCTCGCCGCCCGCTCCGGCCTGCCAC
>DASQHW010000122.1:0-3537 GCA_035631895.1 Acidimicrobiia bacterium
CCATCCACGCAGCGGTACGCGCGACGACTCGTTCCGACATGGGACGGCGCGTCACGGCATCGGGTCCACTTCGAGTCCGGCGAGTGCGCTGTTCACCTGCGCGACGATGCGTGGGAGCGATGCCCGGCTCCCCGCGACGACGTACAAGCAGAACGCGCGAGCACTTGCGTTGAAGAAGAGCTGGCACCCGAGCTGGCCGGGCCATCGTTGCTGCAGCCGGTTCGGCGAGAACATCCGCGCGTCGACCCTCGGCACGCCGCGGGCGCTGAACAACGGCTGGAGCGCGGCCTCGGGCCCGTACTCGAACAACGCGACGAAGGCGTCCGACGACCGCATGCTCGACGTGAAATTGCCACCGAAATCGTCGCGCTGCTCCGGGAGCGGGAAGCTCGCGAGATGCAGCACGGCGAACGTCCGCTCGGCGGCACTGCCGCGCGCCCCCGGCGCGTTCGCGGCATGGGCGACGCCTCGGGAAACAGCCGGGCCCGCGATGCGCGCTTCCCACCGCTCGGGCAGGGTCACGCCCAAGCCGTGCGCGACGAGTCGTGTCATGCGAGCTGCACCGCGACCACACCGAGCACAGCAACCGCGAGCGTGAGCTGGAGGACCGTCGCGATGCGTGCGGTCTGCGGGCGGAGGCGGTCGAGCCGAGCGAGTCTGGCGCGCAGCGTCGACGGGTCGTGCGCCCGTGCCGTCGCGAGCACGGGCAGCGCACGTGCCAGACCGAATGTCGCGCCGACGACCATGCCGGCCGCGAGCGAGCCGGTCGCGGCAGCGCAGCCGAACGCGACCCATGTGATCGACGCAGTGACGATCGTCGTGAGTCCGAGCCCGAGCTGGGCGCCGTAGCCGATGCCGTAGACCCATCCCCGGTAGGTCGCGAGCCAGTCCTCGTTCACCTGCCGGCGCGGCCCGGGAACGCGCAGCCCGAGCACGCGCGCGTCGAGCAAGAGGCCGACGACTGCCAGCGCGCCGATCACGAGCATCGATGCGCGGGTGCCCGCCCACGGCGCACCCACCGCGCCGAGAAGGCCGCCCAGCGACGCGCCCGCGCCCGTCGACGCGGCGATGTATGCCGCGACGGTGACTCCATAACGCTGGCGCCGGGCCCGCTCACCGAGCGGGCTGATGCTCGCGAGCATCGACTCTCCTCAGGGTGACCACATGCTGCGGATCGCGGCCGCGCACGCGAGTGCGCAGCCGGCACCGACCATCGCGTTCATGTGTCCGGTCCGTCGTGGTACAGCAGCGGGTCGCCGGGCCGGATGCCGTACGCCAGCAGCTCGCGATCGATCCGTGCCTCTCGCGCCGCGCCGCTACGGCCGAACCGAGCATCGGCGTCGCCACCTGACTGCACGATGAGGTTGCGCACCTGCGGCCATGTCGCTCCGGTGCCTTCACCATCGACGCGGCCCGCGGCGCCGTCGACGAGCACGAAGTACGGCGACCCCGGCACCTCATACGCGTCCCACGCCGCGCTGGACATCACGACCGCGAGCCCGCCGGGCGCGACTTCTCGAAGCGCGGTGATGCTCTCCTCACGCGCATCCTTGACGACGGCGACAAGGCGCATGTCCGGCGGCAGCGCGAGCGCGTCGGGGCGCGCGAACGCGTCCCAGAACTCGCGGCACGTCAAGCAGTTGCTCGACAGGAACGCGAGCAAGGTGCGATGAGTGGTGCCCGTGATCGCGACGTGCACTGCGTCGCCGGCGAGCGCCTCGCCCGAGATGTCGGGCGCGTGCCGGCCGGAAATGCCCGGCGCGCCGCCCGTGCCGCCGAGTGCGATCGTCGCAGGGATCGCCGCCGAGTCGTCGACCTCGCCGCCGTTGTCGATTGCATGCAACCGGCGCAGGATCTCGGCATGACTCCGCAACAGCCCCGCGACGAGCACCGTCAACAACACGATGACGACCGTCTCGATCGCGATGAGGACCGACATCACTGACCTCCCGGCCCGGACGCGCGGGTGAGCGCTGGCAGCATGTCGATCGTCAGGGCCGCGAGCCGTGCCGCGCACAGCACCAGGACGACGAACGGCACGCCCGCCAGGGGCAGGGCAGTGATCCCGGCGAGCGGCGCGCCGCCGGAGGACGCGGCGACGGCAAGCAGCACGGCCGCGATGTTCAGCGCGACGTGCGCGCGTGACACCGGGGCGGCCGATGCCCCGAGGCAGCCGCACGGCGCCGCCGGCGCCCGGCGGAGGAGGCGGACGGCGACGAGGGCAAGCCCGGCGTACACGCACGCCACGAGGAGGGCGGCCGCGTGGCCGACTGCCGCTCCGGCACAGGCGGCGCCCAGCTCGACGGCCCCGAATGCGCGCACCGCGGCCGTCGACGACGGCAGGCCGACCGCGCGCGCTGCGGTGCTCGTGGAGCCAGGACGCACGATCTTCGCCCCGCCCGACCAGGCGAGGAGTGCGCACGCTGCAAGGAACGGCCCCGAAACGAGCAGCATCACGCCAACGGTAACTGACTCGCGCGCCGCAATTCGATCTCAGGAGCCGTGCGCGGACACCGACAGGCTCGGGAACGCGCGCCGCGTCACTTCTCGAGGTCCTTCGTCAGCTTCCTTGCCCGCTCGGCGAGCGCAGCGGTTGCGGGTGACGGGCGGAATCCGGCGAGCTCTTCGGACAATGCAACGACGATCGCCGCGAGCTCTCGCACCTCTTCGACCGGCTGGCGCATGTTGATGTTCGAGAACGGGAACGAGATCGTGACGTAGCTCGAGCCGTGCACAACCTTCGGGTCGTCCTTCGCCGGCTTCGCGGGGACGTCATCCTTGGGCATCGGGTCACACCCTGTCGAGCTCGAGCATCTTGATCGCGTTGCCGCGCAGCACCTTGTACGCCACGGTCTCGTCGAAGTCGGCGAGCATCTTCTCGGCGTACTCCTTGGAGTTCGGCCACGTCGTGTCGGTGTGCGGATAATCGGTCTCGAAGCAGATGTTGTCCGGGCCGACCTCGTCGAGAGAGTGCAAGCCGTGATGGTCGGCGGTGAAGCAGCCGAAGATTCGCCCGTAGTAGTACGACGAGGGCGGCTCGGGAATGCGCTCCTTCGAGTGTTGCCAGCTGTCGTGGTGTTCCCACACGGTGTCGGCTCGTTCCAGTGCGTACGGGATCCAGCCGATCTGGCCCTCGGAGTACGCGAGCTTCAGCTTCGGGAAGGTGATCAGCTTCGCGGAGAACAGCCAGTCGGCGAGCGACGCCATCGAGTTGTTGAACGCGAGCGTGCCTCCGACGCCGCCCGGCGCGTCGGGTGACGCGGCCGGGTTCGTCGACGACGAGCCGATGTGCATGCACAACGTCACGCCGTTGTCGTTGCACACCTGCAGGAGGGGGTCCCACCCGCCGGAATGGATCGTCGGCAGCTTCAAGTGGTGAGGCAGCTCGCTGAAACAGATCGCCCGGCAGCCCTTGTCGGCAACCCGTTGCACCTCGGCCACCGCGAGCTGCACATCCCACAGTGGGATGAGGCAGAGCGGGATGTTCAGGCCGCGCGACGGCTCACACCACTCCTCGATCATCCAGTCGTTGTACGC
>DASQHW010000123.1:0-8096 GCA_035631895.1 Acidimicrobiia bacterium
GTTCGCGAAGTACCGTCGTCCGACGCGCACGCCGCCCTGCGGTTCGCCCGTGAGCTTGGTCCACAGGTCGAGACCCGGCCAGAGCAGCATTTCGACCGGTATCCATCGTGTGTGCATCGGGTTGCGCAGCCGGCCGAGGACGCGCCATACCGCGGCCGGATCGCGGTGCGGCGCGTCGAGCATTAGCCGGCCGCCCACTTCGACGCGATCGTCACGCGCCCGGCGATCCCACCACTCACCGAACGCCTCGAGCGCGCGCGCAGGCAGCGGAATCATGCGGCTGAAGCCCGAAAGGAAGTTCGCAGCGCGAGGAGGCGCGACGGGCGTGCCGCGCGCGTCGATCGACCACGGCGGCAGCGTCATCACGAAGGGCGCCTCGGCGATCGTGGCGCGCAATGCGTCTGCGACCTCGTGCGCATTGGGCACCGGGAACTCGTCATCGAGCGGGGACGTCGGTACCGGCGGGACCGCGACGCCGTCGACGTAGACGGGAAGGGCTTCGAGGCTCTCGACGTCGCCGTCGTGACGACCCACGGCTCGATCATCCTCCCTGACCGGGCGAGGCACCAGCGTTTCCCGGTCGGACCAGCGGTGGCTCGGCCGGCGACTACAACCCGGCTACTGCGGCGCAGGATTCCTCGATGGTTGCCGCGACGCCGTCCGCGGTCGGGGGTGGGAACGGCACCAGCCGGTGCACCCCGAGTTCCTCGAAGGCCGCTGCCTTCGCCTGCGTGAGGCGTCCGCGCGGCGTCACCGTGATCTCGAGCTCGCCGAGTGCGGAAGGCCTCGAGACCTCGGACGCCGCGGCGCGCAGCCCTTCGAGACACGTCGCCGCGTCCTCAGGTCGCAACGCGAAGCCGTACCAACCATGGCCGCGTGACACAGCCCGTTGGTACGCCCGCTGCGTGTGGCCGCCGACGACGATCGGAATCGGGCGTTGCACCGGTCGCGGGTACGCGTCGATTCCGGCGAAATCGACGATGCGGCCATGGAACTCCGGGTGCTCGTCGCACCAGAGGTGCTGCATCGCGTCGAGGTGCTCGTCGGTGACGGCGCCGCGGTGCTCGAAATCGACGCCGATCGCGCGGAACTCCGGTTCGAGATAGCCGACGCCGACACCGAGCACCATTCGCCCGCCGCTGAGCACGTCGAGGCTCGCGACCTGTTTCGCGAGCACGACCGGGTTGCGTTGCGGAAGGATCATGATGCCAGTCGCAAGGCGGATCGTCGACGTGTGTGCCGCCGCCCATGCGAGCGCGAGCAACGGGTCGAGCGCGGGGTCCTGCGGCGCCATCGGCGACGGGGGCACCTGCGGATCGGGCAACACGACATGCTCACCGGCCCATACCGAGTCGAACCCGGCCGCTTCGGCGGCTCGGGCGGCAGCCACGAGACCGTCGGGCGCGCTCGCCGTTCCCATGTTGATGCTGAACAGTCCGAGCTTCATCGTTGTGCTCAGCCGAAGGACGTCGCGAAGAGCGTGTCGTACGCGAGACCCCACGGCGGGCGCAGGAACCCGAGTGCCCGCACGTCCTCGAACCACGAGGCGAACGGCGACCGTCGGGAGAACGTGCCGCCGCCGATGACTCGTGCGAGCCGGCTGAGGCACGACTCTGCGAGCTCGGCGACGCTTTCCTTCGCCCGCAACGTGGCGTGGAGCGCGCGCTGATGGTCGCCGGACTCGACCGCCCGCAATGCTCCGTCGAACGCCTGTGTCGCGAGCCAGTGCTCGAGCTCCGCGCGGCTCCACTCGACCTGCTCGTAGGGCCGGAGGCTCTCTGCCTTCGGCCCGAGCTGTTGCCTCGCGGTGCGGACGGCCTCGTCGAGCACGCCCATGACGACCGCGGTGAACAGGCTCGACACCAATGGCGCGGCGGCGATCGTGATGTCTTCGATCGGTCCGTCCCATGCCATGCGGGTCGCAGGGCACTCCTCCAGGCGCATCGCGTGGCTCTGCGTCGCCGCCATGCCGATGCCGTCCCACTCGGCGATGAGCCGCAGTCCCGCGGACCCGTCCCACGGCCGGTCACGAACGTCGAGGGCGAAGATCTTCGGTGCGTCTTCCCCCGCCGGGATTGCGGTCGTGATCATGAACGACGTCACGCCGGAGCCACTGCCGAAATGCTTGTCGCCCGAGACCCGGTAGCTGTCTCCCGGCAGCGCGCTCGAGGCCGCATCCGGCGTCGCCGTTGCCTTGGTGCGCGCGATGTCGCCGCCGCTGCCGGGCTCGGACGTGATCGTGCCCCATTGGCAACCGTCGGCCGCGCTGGCACACACCGCGTCGCGTTGGGCCGCCCACGCGGCCGGCGAGGTGTCGGCACGCGACAGCCAGAAGCCGATCACCGCGGGGTGCATCGACGAGACGAGCGCGACCGACGGATCCGACCCGGCAAGGGACCGCAGCACTTCACAGATCGACCGGGTCGACGTCGGAACGTCGCGCCACACGCCTCCCATGGCCTCCGGCACGACCATGTCGAGATAGCCGGCGTCGCGCAACCGGTCGAAGTCCGCGTGGTCGAGGTGACGCCGGGCTTGGCGCTCGGCGCGCTGGCCGCGCCACTCGTTCGCGATCTCGCCGACTGCCGCGGTGATGTCAGCTGATGTCGACATGGGTCCACACTTACCGGTACTCGTATGCTTTGGGGTTCGGGGCGCTCATCTCCGCGCGGAAGCGATCGAACGACCACGGCCAGACGGCGGGGATGCCCCGGTCGTCGAGGTACCAGCTGCGACACCCGGTGACCCAGACCGTGTTCCTGGCGGCCTCGACGCGTGCCGCTTCGTGCTCCTCCATCGCCTCGGTCGTCGCGTTGACCTCCCGGCACTCCCCCGCGCGCAGTGGCCCGATGAGCTTCAGGATGTACGCGAACTGCAGCTCCGCAACCTCGATGAGCGAGAAGTTGCCGACGGGACCGTTGGGACCGTTCAGCATGAAGAAGTTCGGGAACCCCGGAATCGAGATCGACAGGTATGCATTCGGACGCGGATCCCAAGCCTGTTGGAGCGTTTGCCCGTCCGTGCCGATCACCTGCATCGGCCGCATGAACGCGTCGGCCTTGAACCCCGTCGCGAGAACCAGCACATCGAGTTCGTGCAGCCGGCCATCGTCTGTGCAAACCCCTGCGGGCTCGACATGAGCAATCGATTCGGTCACCAGCTCGGCGTTCGGACGCTGGATGGCCTCGTAGAAGTCCGGGGAGATGATCAACCGCTTGCACGCCGCGCGGTAGTCCGGCCGTAGCCGCTCGCGCAGCTCCGGATCGCGGACGCTGCTCTCGAGGTTCGTGCGGCAGCCTTCTTCGATCATCTTCATGCCGGGTGAATCGGCATCGACGACCGAGTTGGCGAACACGCCGAACATCTGTGACAGGTGCGCGTGGAGGCCTGCGAGCTCCTCGGGGTTGTCGCGGTATCGCGCCTTCTCGTCCTCGGAGTAGGCCGGGTTCTCCTGCGGGAAGATCCACTGCGCGGTGCGCTGGAACAGCGAGAGCTTCGCAACCCGATCGACGATCGCCGACACGATCTGCGTCGCAGTCGAGCCGGTGCCGATGACGCCGACGCGCGTACCTTCGAGGGACACGTCGTGATCCCACCGCGAGCTGTGGAAGCACGCTCCCGCGAAGGTGTCGAGACCGTCGATGTCGGGGAGGCGCGGATGGTGCAGCACGCCGGTGGCCGCGATCACGACGTCGGCCCGGTCGCGGTGGCCGGATGCCGTTTCTACGACCCAGGTGCCGTCCGAGAACTCGCACCGGGTGACTTCGTCACCGAACCTCGTCCGTTCCAGCACACCGTGCTCGCGTGCAACCTGTTCGAAGTACGCCTGGATCTCGCTGCCGGGCGAGAAGCGACGGCTCCACTCCGGCGTGAGCGCGAACGAATATGAATAGAGGTGTGACGGCACATCGCAGGACAGCCCGGGATAGGTGTTCTCGCGCCACGTGCCGCCGACGCGGTCGCCCTTCTCGTAGACCGTGAAATCGGTGAGTCCCTCTTCGGTCAGCTTGATCGCGCTGAGGATCCCCGCCATCCCGGCGCCGATGATCGCGAACCGCATCACGTTGCGACGGGCTCGAGGAGCACGAGCGGGATCTCCCGCTCGGTCTTCGTCTGGTAGCCGGCGTAGCCCTTGTACTTCTCCGTGACCTGCGGCCACAGCCGCGCCCGCTCCTCTGCAGTCGCCACGCGCGCCTTCATGCGCTGCTTGGGCTTTCCCTTCAACACGACCTCGACGTCCGGGTTGTCGCGCAGGTTGAGGAACCACGCCGGATGGTGGTCGTCGCCCCCGCGAGATGCGACGACGACGATCGTCGATCCCTCCTGCACGGGCGACGTGAGCATCACCGAACGGGGCTGACCGGACTTTCGACCGGTGGTCGTGAGCTCGACCACGGGCATGTGCCCGAGGTCCCACCCGAGGTGGCCTCCGCTGAGCTTGAGCAGCCCGCGATGGATCGTGTTCCCGACCTTCAACATGAGGTCACTCGGCATGGCCCTCCCTCTCAGCGGCAGTTCTTGCGACACACGGCGACAATATTGTCGCCTCGTGTCGCAAGAACCCCTCTTTCTAGAGGGGCGGCAGATTCTGACGCGTCGCCAGCGCCTCTGCGAACAGGTCTCCGACCTCGAGCACGCGAGCGGGTCCGTCAACGATCGTCCAGCGGTCGCTGCGGAGGTCGGGATCATCGAGCTCTTCCCACGCGATCGGCATCGACACCGGTGCACCGGCGGCGGCTCGCACCGAGTACGGAGCCACCAACGTCTTGTTGATCGCGTTCTGCGTGTAGTCGAGCCGGGCCAGGCCGCCACGCTGCCGCTTCTCCCACTTCCAGCTCACGAGGTGCGGCACCGTCTCGCCCACGGCTCGGGACAGGGCCTCGACCCACGCGCGCGTCTCGTCGAAGCTCGGTCCGGGCTCGATCGGTATCCAGATCTGGATGCCGCGTTGCCCGGTCACCTTCGGGAAGCCGCGCACCTTCATGTGGTCGAGCGCCGTCTGGTAGAGGCCTGCGAGCAGCACGACCTCGTCCCACGACGTCCTCTCGCCCGGATCGATGTCGACGTACGCGTACGTGGGGTGCTGCACGTCGGGGATCCGTGACGTCCACGGGTGCAGCTCGACCGCGCCGAAGTTCGCGAGCCATGCGAGCGTCGCGGGCCGGTCGGCGACGATGTAGTACTGCGACTCCCCCTCGTCCGCATCCTCGTTGCGCCAGCGCGTGATCCACTCCGGTGCGTGTGTCGGCACCTCCTTGTGCCAGAACCCCGGCTTGTCGACACCGTTGGGATAGCGGTGCATGTTGAGCGGGCGCGCTTCGAGATACGGCAGCATCACCGGCGCCATCATGGCGTAGTACCGAATCAGGTCACGCTTCGTCAGCCCCTTGTCGCGCTTCCGACGCGGCGGAAACAGCACCTTGTCGAGGTTGGTGAGTCGCAGGGTGACGCCGTCGAATTCCCATTCACCGCCCTTGCCCAGCGCATCGAGCGCCGCGATGTCGGGCCGCGTCGGGGAGAAGTCGATGGCGGCTGTGGCGGCGGGCGCGTCGCTTCGCCAGGTCGCGTCGGGATGTTCGGCAACCTCGTCGTTCGTGCGTCCGCTGCGCACCGATTGCGGATGTTGTTCGGCGTCCCATCCGGTGACTGCGTGCTCGTCGCGCTTGTGGAAGACCAGCCACTGTTCCTTGCCGCTTCGATCCTTGCCGCGGCGAATGAACACGAAGCGGCCGCGAAGCTTCTCGCCGTGCAGCTCGACGTGGAGCTCGCCGTCGGCGATCGCCTTTGCCACGTCGTCGGCGTGGACGGGCTCGTACGTGCCCCAGTCCCACACGATGACGTCGCCACCGCCGTACTCGCCTTTCGGGATGACACCTTCGAAGTCGAAGTACTCGATCGGGTGGTCCTCGACGTGCACACCGAGACGCTTGACCGCGGGGTCGAGCGACGGGCCCTTCGGGATCGCCCAACTCACGAGGACACCGTTCACCTCGAGCCGGAAGTCGTAGTGGAGCCGCCGCGCGCGATGCCGCTGCACGACGAAACGCGGTTGCGCGCCCTCGGGCGGAGCCCCGCCACCGGCCGGCTCGGGCGTGCGGGCGAAATCCCGTTTGGCCACGTATTCGGCCAGTGGTTCGGACTTCTTGTTCCGCGTCGCCTTCTTCGTCACCATGCGGAACGGGTCTACCCGCGTGGGGGAATTTGCGACCCTGGACGACAATATTGTCGCCGGCGGTCGCAAGAACCCATTCTCATTCGCGACATTCGCCGAGGAAGGTGCACGCCTCCTCGAGGGAGATGCTGCGCCGGAACGGCGGCAGCGCGGCGAGGAGCGCCGCCCTGTACTCCCGCGTGGCGAGCCGGGGGTCGAGCACCGCGACGACACCACGATCAGTGTGCCGGCGCAGCAGCCGGCCGACACCTTGCGCGAGCACGAGTGCGGCGACCGGAATGTCGACGGTGACGAACGGATTGAGCCCCGCCTGTTCCGCGCGTGTGCGGCGCGCCGCGTGCAGCGGCTCGTCCGGCGCCGGGAACGGCAGCTTGTCGATGACGACGAGCACACACGCGACGCCCGGCGCGTCGATGCCGGCCCAGAACGAGCGCGTCCCGACGAGCACCGACGTCTCGTCGTCGATGAAGGACCGCGTGAGACGGCCCGCGTCGGCATCGCCCTGGGTGAGCACGCGGTGACCGGTGTTCGCCCGGAGCAACTCGGAGAACCGCTTGACGTTGGCATGCGACGTGCAGAGCACGAGCGCGCGCCCGCCCGCGGCATCGACGAGCTTGCACACCCGCTCGCCCGCGAGCTCGACCCATGCGCTGCCGCGTCCGGGCTCCGGCAGGTCACGGGCGACGTAGAGCAGGCCCTGCGTCCGCCAGTCGAACGACGACGCGGTTTCCCGCGCGACATAGCCGCGTCCGGATCCACTGCAGCGCTTGCCGTCCTCGTCGCGCGTCCATGCGCCCGGCGCCGCGCCGGGATCGAAGCCGATCTGCCCGGCCACCTGCACGAACGGCACGTCGCCGCCCAGTGTCGCGGACACCGCAATGACCGGCCGCTCGTCGAGCAGGAGGCGACCCAGCGCGGGACCCGCGGCGATCGGCGCGACGCGCAGCCGGCGGGACGCGCCAAGCTTCTCCGCCCACACCACGTCGTCGTCGGCCGGCGCTGCAAGCCGTCGCAGCACCGTGAGGCGGTTGTGCGCGAGGCGCGACACGCGCTTGGCGTAGTCGCCACGATCGCGGTCGATCTTCCCGCTCGCCGTCGAGAGGCTCTCGCCCGCCGCCGTGAGCACGTCCACCAGCCGGTCGTCCGCGCCGACATCGATCGTGCCGTCCCGTTCGTCCAACACGCCGCCGAGCGCCTTCGATGCGCGCGTGAACGCGTCGATCGAGTCCTTGTCGACACCGGTCTTGGCGAGCATGCTCGACAACCGGCCGAGCCCGTCGGCGCCCAGATCGGCGGCGAACGCGTTCGTTGCGCTGTCGGCGAACGAATGCGCCTCGTCGAGGATCACGAGATCGTGCTCGGGGAGGACCGTGCCGCCCGCAGACAGGTGTGCGCAGTAGAGCGCGTGGTTGACGACGAGCACCGAGACATGGCGCGCAACCTCTTTCGCATGTTCCGCGAAGCAGGCGTCCCCGTCGGCGCACTCGGCAGCACCGGGACACTCCGTGCTCGTGCAGCTCACTGCCGCCCACGACGCGTTCGGGATCGCGTCGGGCAGGGCCGCCCGGTCGCCCGTTTCCGACTGTTCCGCGAACTCGCGCAACGTCGAGAGATGCTCGTCGAAGCCGGCGCCGACCGGTTGCTCGAACAACGCATCGGGTGCGGCCGCGGCGCGCAGCTTGGCGCGGCAGACATAGTTCGAACGGCCCTTCAGCAGCGCGAACGTGAACGGCACCGAGGAATGGCGATGCAGTGTCGGGAGGTCCTTGTCGATGAGCTGGCTCTGCAGCGCGATCGTCGAGGTCGCGACCACCACGCGCATGCCGGACGCGATCGCCGGCGCGAGGTACGCAAGGCTCTTGCCGGAGCCGGTTGGCGCTTCGGCGAGGAGATGGTGCCCGTTGCGGATCGCGTCCGCGACCGC
>DASQHW010000124.1:0-5612 GCA_035631895.1 Acidimicrobiia bacterium
GAGGCACACCAGGTCTATGAGCACGATGCCCGCCTCGAGCAATGGGAACACCCCGCCGACCCGGATCGGTTGCTGTGGGGTGCGGTCGCGCTCGGCGCCGACGCAGTCGGCACCGTTCTCGGCGTCGCCGCGCGCGCGGCACGGCTTCCCCGCCTTCCGATCGAGGTCGCCGCCGCGCTTCCCGCGCTCGACAACCTGCCGCCCGTGCGGCGCGTGCTGGAAGGTCGACGCGGCGTCGAGGCGGGCGTCGTCTCCGTCGCAGCGTTGTTGCAGGGACTCGGCCAGGGTCCGGTCGGGCTGGCCGTGGACGCCGGCCACCGTGTCCTGCTGCTCCGCGAGGCTGCGGCGCGCCGCTCGGTCTGGCAACGCGTCGAGCCCGGCCTGCACCGAAGTCCTCGCGACGCGGACATGCCGCCACTCCACTTGCCGCCCCGACCGCGGCCGGTGCCCGACGGTGTCGTCGAAAGGTACGCGCAACGCGTGTCGCTGGGGTCCCTGGGGCTCGGTGCCGTGGCCGTCGCCGTGCAGCGCAATCCACGAGCGCTTGCGGATGTCATCATCGCCGCGATCCCGCGCCCGGCACGGTTGGGCCGCGAAGCGTTCGCCGCCGAGCTCGGATACCGGCTCTCGGCGCGTGACGTGTTGGTGATGGACTCGTCGGCACTGCGGCGACTCGACCGCATCGACACGGTCGTCGTCGACTATCAGCTCCTCGAGCAAACCTCTGCAGGCAGCCGCGCACTGGTGACGGCCATCCGCAGCGCCGCGCAGGACTTCGTCGTCGCGGGTGGCGGCCCGGGTGGATGCGAGTGGCTCGAACCCGATGCGACCGTGGCGGGCGACGATGACCTCGCGACGTCGGTGCGACAGCTCCAAGACGACGGTCGGGTCGTGGCGGTCGTGTCGCGGAGACCGGGCGCGGGACTGGCGGCGGCCGACTTCGGTATGGGCGTCATCGTGCCGGACGAGACCCCACCGTGGGGCGCCGACGTGCTCTGTCCCAACCTGCACATGGCCGCGCTCATGGTCGACGCAACGGCTGTGGCGCGTACCGCGAGCCGTCGCGCCGTGGCGGTCGCGGCCGCGGGATCAACCCTCGCGGCGGGCCTCGTGTTCGTGCCCGTGCAGGGTGCCGGCGCCGGGCGACGCACCGTGCTCGCGTCCAACTTCGCGTCGCTCGTCGCGCTCGGCACCGGTGCGTGGACCGCGGCCACGTTCATGCGTCGCCCGTTGCCGCCCGACGACGCCCCGGAGGTCGCCTGGCACGCGCTCACCCCCGAAGATGTCAGCGCTTTGCTGAGCACGAGCACCGCGGGGCTCTCGTCGGGGGCGATCGACGGTCGGCGCGCCGACGATCACACGCAGAGGGGCCCGTCGTTCCCGATGCTCCTGACCCAGGAGCTCGCCAATCCGCTGACCTTGCTGCTCGCGGCCGGCGGTGCACTCTCGACCCTTGCAGGTTCGGTGACCGACGGCGTGTTGATCACCGGTGTGCTCGGTGTCAACGCGGTCGTCGGCGCCGCGCAACGATTGCGTACCGAGGAGGCGATCGGCAGGCTGGGCGCGTCGGTGTCGAAGCGCCTCGTACGCATCCGACGTGACGGTGTCGAGCACTCGGTGCCGCCCGGCGAGCTCGTCGACGGTGACCTCTTGGTCCTGCAGGCCGGAGACGTCGTCCCCGCCGACTCGCGGATCGTGCGCGCAGTGGGGCTCGAAGCGGACGAGTCGGCGCTCACCGGCGAGTCGTTGCCGGTCCCCAAGGGAAAAGACGCCGTCGCGTTCGATGCGGCCGTCGCAGATCGCGCATCAATGGTGTATTCGGGAACCGCGATTGCGGCCGGCCGCGGCGACGCGATCGTCGTCGCGACGGGTGCGCATACCGAGGCCCGGCGTGGAATTGCCGAAGGCGATCGCGCGCCGGCAACCGGTGTGGAGATTCGCCTGGAGAACCTGTCCCGCAAGACCGTCCCGGTGGTTCTGGCTGCAGGTGGTCTGCTCACGGGTTCTGCGCTCCTGCGCGGCGTGCAGACGCGCGAAGCCGTGTCGACGGGCGTGAGTCTTGCGGCAGCGGCCGTCCCCGAAGGTCTGCCCTTTCTCGCGACGGTCGCCCAGTCAGGTGCGGCACGACGGCTCGCGCGTCAGGGCGTGCTCGTTCGCAATGCACGAGTCCTGGAGGCATTGGGGCGCGCCGACGTCCTCTGTTTCGACAAGACCGGCACCCTCACCGAAGGGCGCCTCCAGTTGCGGTCCGTGTCCGACGGGGACGTCGCAGAGACGATGCCCGCGATCGAGGGCGCGCGTTGCCTCGTCCTTGCGGCAGCGCTGCGCGCGACGCCGAGGGCACGAGGGCGCGAGTTGCCGCACCCGACCGACCAGGCCATCGTCGACGGTGCTGCCGCGCTCGAGCTCCGCACCGAGTTCGGTGCGGAAGGCTGGCACAAGATCGCAAGTCTGCCGTTCGCACCGAGCCGCGGGTACCACGCAGTGCTCGGGGAAGGGGACACCGGTGCGCTCGTGACGGTGAAGGGCGCACCCGAAGTCGTGCTCCCGCGTTGTGGGACATGGCGGCGCGGCGACGAGGTGATCGAGCTCGACCAGCGTCAGCGTCTCCGCCTGGAGCGTCGCGTCGAGCGTTTCGCACGACAAGGGCTTCGAGTGCTCGCGGTTGCGGAACGGCATACCTCCGGCCGAGGCGATCTCGATGACGCGAGAATCGCGCGCCTCGAGCTGCTCGGGTTCGTGATGGTCGCCGATGCCACGCGATCCGATGCCATCGCGCCGATCGCGCAGCTACAACGCGCGGGTATCGCGGTCGTCATGCTGACGGGGGACCATCCGAGCACGGCCCATGCGATTGCATCCGAGCTGGGGTTGCTCGACGGTGAGGTCGTGTCGGGCCTACAGCTGGACGAGCTGGCCGACGAAGCGCTGGAGGCGCTGCTGGAACACGCGACGGTCTTCGCGCGCGTCACGCCGGCACACAAGGTTCGCATCGTGCAGGCGTTTCAGCGGCGTGGTCGCGTCGTCGCGATGACGGGCGACGGCGCCAACGACGCGCAGGCGATCCGCCTCGCCGACATCGGTATCGCGTTCGGGCCGCGCGCGACACCGGCGGCGCGGGGGGCCGCCGATCTCGTGGTCGTCGACGATCGCGTGGAGACGCTCATCACGGCAATTATCGAAGGTCGTGCGATGTGGGCGTCGGTGCGCGATGCCCTCGCGCTCCTTCTCGGCGGCAACCTCGGCGAGGTGATCTTCACAACCGGCGTCGGTCTCGTGACGGGACGATCGCCGCTCAACGCCCGTCAGCTGCTGGCCGTCAACCTGCTCACGGATCTCGCACCGGCGATGGCGATCGCGCTCCAGCCGCCGCTGACACGAGATGTCGATCTTCGGCGAGAAGGCCCCGACACGTCACTGGGATCTGCGCTCGCACGCGACGTCGCCGTACGCGCGGCCGCCACCGCGACCGCTGCAGGAGCCGCATGGACCGTCGCGCGGTTCACGGGCACGCCGGCACGGGCGCGTACCGTCGCGCTCGCCGCGCTCGTCGGGGCGCAACTCGGGCAGACCATCGTTATCGGTCATCGCAGTCCGCTCGTGCTCGGGAGCGGCGTCCTCTCCGTCGGCGCGCTCGTCGGCATCGTCCAGACGCCCGGCGTCAGTCAGTTCTTCGGGTGTCGACCGCTCGGGCCCGTCGGGTGGACGATCGCGGCGAGTGCGGCGGGAGCGGCGACGGCGGGCGCAGCGGTCGCAGGCTTCGTGCTGGGCCGCACGCACGCGGCGACGGCCACACCGTCCGGGATCATCGACCTTCGGCAGCACGAGCTGATCGACGAACCCGGAGCTGCCGCGCGTCCGGCGGTCTGACGAGGGTCCTCCATCGCCCCCTGCGGGCGCGTGACTCAGCCGTTCCAGCAGGTCAGCATCAACGTCGCGTCGTCGTTCAAGGTGGTCGTCTGGTGCATGAGCACCTCGACGACGAGACGCCGTATCTGCTCGGGTTCCGACAAGCCGGACTGCGCAGCCCGCTCGACGTGGTCGATGAGGCGGGCGAGACCGAAGAACTCCCCGTTCGGCGAGCGCGCTTCTGTGACACCGTCCGAGTACATCACGACGGTGTCGCGGGGTTCGAGCTGATACTCGTGCGCGTGGCGTTCGGGACGCGTGATACCGAGCGGAAGCCCGGGTCGCTCGCTCAGCTCTGCGACCACCTTGGCCGCGCGCATCACGAGCGGCGGCATGTGCCCGGCGGCGATCCACCGGAACAGACCGGTGTTCAGATCCAGCTCGCCGAGTATCGACGTGACGAAGAGACTGTTGCCGAACTGCTCTTCGAGCACCGCGTCGAGATCCTCTGCAGTCTGCTCCAGCGTGGCTCCCGAGCGACGGCGGTTGCGGTACGCGCCGACGCACAGATTGGCGAGCCGCGCCGCGAGCAGACCGTGCCCCACGGCGTCGAACACGGCAACGTGTGCACGGTCCGCGTTGACTGCATAGTCGAATGTGTCTCCGGCGACCTCGTAGGCGGGCTCGAGCATTCCTGCGATCGAGACGCGTGGGGTGCGCATCGTGAGCGGGGGCAGAAGAGCCCATCGCATCTCGGCTGCGATGTCCATCTCCTCGACACGTCGCACGCGTTCGATCGAGTCGGTGTACGCGCTCTTGGCCAGGATGAGCTCGGCGACGAGCGCGGCGAGTGCCTCCACGGCAGCGACGACGTCGGCAACCGCGGCGTCGACTACCGCGGTGAGCACTCCGAGCCGATCGACACCGTCGACGAGCGGAACGAGAACGCGCGACCCGGCGCCCTCGCCGTCGATGTGGTCGCGCCCGCGCCGATAGACATCGCCCATCAACGAGCCGTCGACCGGCACGACGTCCGCGGCGCGGGTCAGGTTGGCGAAGAAGCGCTGTTGACGGTCGACGAGCCAGATCTCGGCCTCGTTGATCCCACCGTGGCCGGCTTCGTCGGCAACGACTGCGGCAAGCTCCGCCGGATCGAGCTCGTGTGCCCGGGCGAGCAGGGCGCGCAACACCTCGCCGATCGGCACGTCAGGGTCCGGCATCGGCCCAGGTCTATCCGAGTTCGGCCCGATCGGTGGAACTCGTGCGCCGTCAGGTGGTGAACGCCTCGCGCGCGATCTTGGCTCCGGCGCTTGCCATGCTCGAGAAGCCGTACGTGCCGTGCTCCAGGAACTCGCGTGCCGCGTCCGCGGCCGCACCGAGTGCGACGTAGCTGAACGCGCCGCCGATCGAGACGCGCGCGACGCCGAGCGCTCCCAGCTCCGCGACGCTCGGGACGCCCGGCAACGCCAGCACGTTCACGGGCAGGTCGACCGACTCGACGATGGCGCGGATGTCGCCCGGCGCGCTGACGCCCGGTGCGTAGACGACGTCGGCACCCGCCGTTTGATACGCCTGCAATCGCTTGATCGTGTCGGCCAGATCGGGCCGCTGCCGTATGTAGTTCTCCGAGCGCGCGGTCAGCACGAAACGCGCCCCGTCGCGGTGCGCGGCCTCGGCTGCAGCCGCGACGCGCTCCGCCGCCAAACCCATGTCGTAGATGTCGTCGGGTCCCCGACCCGCGCAGTCCTCCACGGATGCGCCCG
>DASQHW010000125.1:0-2574 GCA_035631895.1 Acidimicrobiia bacterium
GGCGGACCGGTTGGTGTCGGCATAGCTCGCCAGCTTGTCGAGGTTGCCCGGCAGACCGACGAGCAGCAAGGCGACGACGGCGATCGCCGAGCGGCGCCAGTGCCGGATGACCGTCTGAGCCGCGAGGGCCAGCCCGGGGAGGATCATCGCAGCGACGACGTGGACGTAACGCGATGTACGTGCATGCTCGGGCCCGAAGCCCTTGTACAGCACGGCCAAGCCGTTCTCGGTTCCCGAGCGGTACAACGCCGTGATGGCGAGGAACGTGACTGCGCCCCCGAGCAGCGCGACCGTGGCCGCCGCAGTACCGCGCACAGCGCGCCGGTTCTCGCGGACGCATACGGCAAGACCGAGGACAAGAAGCAAGCCGAGCGCGATGCCGGCGCCCGGCAGTTGGCCCAGACCGCGGAACACGGCGCGGAAGCCGACTGCGATGAACCTCATCATCTCGCCCGGCGAGTTGGCGTGATAGTACGCCGGTGAGCTCTCTTTCGGCGCAGCGGAACGCCACAAGAGGTAGACGGCCGCGAGCGGTGCCGCGTGCAAGAGCGCAACGCGCCACCCGCGACGCAACAGCGTCGCGAAGCCCACCACGATCACCATCGACACCGCGACACCTGAGCACATCAGTGCGGCCAGTCCGGCGCCGAGGCCGAGCCAATCCCGACGGTCGACCGGTCCTTCGTGGTCGGCGAGACACAGATGTGCGAGTCCGAACGCCAGCGCCCATACGAATGTGATCTGAAAGGCGACGAGAATGTTCTCCGCGCCTGCGCCGAAGAACACGAAAAGCGTCGCGGCAGCTGTCGAGAGCCACGGCCCGACCCCGGCACGTCGCATCACGACACGCAACAGGGCAGCGACCGAGAGGTGGCCGAGAATCACGAGCAGTTGGTAGGGCGCAGCGCTGTGGAGGCCTACCGGCTGCCACATCAACCTGTACGCAATGATGGGGAGCGTCGTCCAGTGCTCGTAGTGAGGGCGGAACAGGTCGCCGAGGTTGCCACCCGTTCGCGCCGCGAGGAAGTCCCAGTCGTCGAGCTGGAACCATGTGCCGCGGTCCCACCACAGCATCAACGGTGCGGCGACGAGCTCGATTGCCGCGAACGCGACGAGTGCAGCCCGGACGCCCGGCGCGGGACGGCCCGCCTCGGTCCCCGGCTCGGGCCGGGATTCCTCCTCGGTCTCGCCCAGTGCGCGTACCACCCGTCTCCTCTGCCTCGGCCAATGCCAGTTTCGCCGACCGAGTGTCACATACGCAGCCCGACGGCGACCCGCGGGTAGCGCGGGCTAAGTGTGACGACCGGGCTGCGATGCTCGACTCACGCGTTCGTACAGCGCGAGGTAGTCACGTGCGACAGCCTGGATGGAGAAGTGGTCGACGACGAAGCGACGCTGTCCCTCGCCCACGTGGCGGGCCAGCTCTCGGTTCTCGAGGAGTTGCAGGATCGCGTCGGCGAGTGCCTTGGGATCGTCCTCGGGAACGATCGTGATGTTCTCACCCGAGCGCAGCTCGAGTCCGGGAAAGTTGTCGGTACGCACGACCGACACGACCGGCACTCCGGCCGCCATCACCTCGAGCGTCGTCGTGCCGAGCCCGAAGTAGTGGAAGTCGTGCGCTTCGACGTCGGAAGCCGCGACGTAGGCGGGAACTTCGTCCTTGGCAACCTCGCCGGTGCACACGACATGGTCGCGGACGCCGAGTTGCTCGGCGAGCCGCAGGAACGCGTCGTCGAAAACGTGGCCGACGACGAGCACCACGACGTCCGGTCGGCGCTGGAGAACATGGGGCAGCGCATGTATAAGGGCGAGACGGTCACGTATGAGCGGGATGACGTGTCCCAATGACAAGACGACGGGTCGGTCCGCCAGACCGAGTCGTTCCCGCACCTCGTTGCCGTCTACGCCGAGGAAGCGGTCCGTGTCGATCCCGATCATCACGGTCGCGATGCGGTCGTCGCCAATTCGGTAGCGGCGGCGGGAGTACGAGTCGATCCACGTGTCGATGACGACGATCGTCGGACGGCCGATCGCGATGAACGGTCGCACGAGAACCATGTCGCCGAGCCACAGCAGCGTGCGCGCGATGCGATCGCTGTGCACGAGCGCGGTGTACACCGTCATGACAGTTGGGATTCGCCGGCGGCGGGCCCATATAGCGCTCATCCACGTGAGGTCGAAGAACTGGCCACCCTGATGGACGACGTCCGGGCGGAAGTCGTCCAGAATGCGGAACAACCGCCGCAGGTTGCGAGGCGAGAACGTCAACGGAATCTCGTAGTTCATGCCGATACGCGATGGTGGCGGTGTCCAAGAGGGAAGACGCACGACGCGGTACCCGTCTCGCCACTCGTCGCTCGGAGCATCCCGGTACGCGGCCGTGATCACAACCACGTCGTGGCCGGATCCGGCGAGCTCCGCCGCGAGACCCTCCGTATGGTGCGCACTGCCACTCGGTCGCGGCAGGAAGAAGTTGTTCGTCATCGCGATGCGCACGACGTCCTCACGCTGCCTGTTCTCGTCGGTTGCGGGTACCTATGGCCTCTGCGGTGTCCGGTCGGCTGCGGGCACGTA
>DASQHW010000126.1:0-3136 GCA_035631895.1 Acidimicrobiia bacterium
CATCGGCGATCCGCGGTCGCCTGCGATGCAGTCGCTGATGAACTTGAAGATCAAGTACCGGGAGTCATTCCGGCCGTTCGCACCGGCGGTGCTCGCCGGACGCGCGTCGGAGTACTTCGACCTCGACGTGGAGTCGCCCTACATGATGTTCGTGGCGCCGGTTCGGGACAGCCTCCGACGACACAACGGTCATCGCCGGGTCGACGACCTACGGACGTGGGTCAATGAGGTGCGATCCACCATCCCGGCGGTGACCCACGTCGACTACTCCGCGCGACTTCAGACGGTCGACCGCAGACAAAGTCCCGAGTTTCACGCCATCATTGAGCAGTTCGAAGCGCTCACCGGTTGTCCGGTCGTGATCAATACCTCGTTCAACGTACGGGGCGAGCCGATCGTGTGCACACCCGAGGACGCGTACCGGTGCTTCATGCGTACCGAGATCGACCATCTGGTGCTCGGATCCTTCCTACTGGACAAGAAGCTCCAGCCTGCATGGCCGGTCGACGACGACTGGAAGGATGACTTCGTCCTCGACTGACTGCGTTGGTCAGCTCGTATTCCGGACCACGCCGTCGAACGGCCTGGTCGGCGCACCCGGTGGTCAGTTGGTTTTCGCCTTCGCGTTTCTACGACTCATGACGAGGAAGGCGACGAGCGCGGCGACGACGAGCAGACCGAGAATCAGAAGCACTGGGGCCTCCAGCAGACGTGGGTGCGGGCTCCATGCCCGATCACGAGAAGATCGGCGCAGGGACGGCCCCGCTTGAGTGTCGCGCCCGTCTCAGGCCTCGCCCCGCAGCTGCCGTCGGAGCACGAACTTCTGCACCTTGCCGCTGGGCGTCCGCGGAAACTCGGCGATCTGGCGGATCTGCTCCGGCCACTTCTGCTTCGCGAGCCCCGCCCGATCGAGTGCCTCACGCACCTGCACGAGCGTCGGCACGTCGTTCGGAGGCTGCATGCGGAGAAACGCGCAGCCCACCTCACCGAGGCGGGCATCGGGCGCCGCGACGACCGCGACCTCCGCGACCCCGGGCATGCGAATCAGCACTTCCTCGACCTCGGCGGGGCTGACGTTCTCCCCGCCTCGGATGATGATGTCCTTCTTCCGGTCGGTGATGGTCAGATAGCCGTCTGCGTCGAGCACACCGACGTCGCCGGTCATGAACCATCCGTCGGAGCTGAAGGCTGTCGCAGTCTCGTCCGCGTCGGTGTACCCGACGAAGCACTCCGGTCCCTTCGACCAGATCTCCCCCGGCTCGCCGGCATCCACATCGTTGCCGTGCTCGTCGACGAGCCGCAGCTCGACGCCCGGCAACGGCCGGCCGTCGGTCGACACGCGTTTTTCGTGGGGCGTGTCCGGATAGCTGCCGGTGATCGACGGGTGCTCCGTCGAACCGAAGCTGCGCGACGTCTCGATCCCGAGCCCTGCGCATCGTTCGCCGACCGCTGCGGGAACCGCCGACCCACCGAGCCCGATGAACGGCATGAGCTTCGCATGTCGCTCGGCATCGAAGTCGGGGTGGTCGAGCAGGCTCGTGAGGAAGTACGTCGACCCCTGCCCGGCCGACACGTTGTCGTCGAGCATTGCCTGCAGGACACGCGCGGGATCCCAGACATCGATGAGATGGATCGCGCTCCGGCGGAACACCGGTATCAGCAGCGCGGCGAGCATGCCGATGCCGTGGCCGACGGGTGCGCCGGTCAACGACGGCGGCGTGCCGCGCCCCGCCTGCATCCCACCGAGCTGATGGATCTCGGCAGTGATCGTGCGGTGCGAGTGGACGACGCCCTTGGGATTCGACGTCGTGCCCGATGTGTAGGCGACGAGGGCAGGCGTGCGCGGGTCGACGGGCGCCGGTACGTCGAGCGGATCGTCCGCGACGAGATCGGCGAACCGGACGAGCTCGCGCCCGGCGGGATCGCCGACCACGGCCGCCCATTCGAGATCGGGAAGATCGCTGCGCAAGCCGTCGAGATTCGCGAGGAAGTCCTGATGGCCGAAGCGGTCGGCGGTCACGAGCGCCTTCACGCGCGTCTTGCGGAGGATGTACCCGACCTCCTTGGGACCGTAGAAGTGCACAATCGGCACCACCACCGCGCCCAGGAACGTCGTTGCGTAGAACGTCGCGGCGGCCTCCACCCAGTTCGGCAGCTGGAACGCGATGACGTCACCCGCTCCGACGCCGCGTGAGGCCAACCCGGTCGCAACTCGACGCGCGAGCGCGTCGACCGCGCCCAGCGTGCCGCGGTACGGGTTGCGGTCCGATCGCACCGTGAACGGCTCGGACGCCGCGTCGCGCAGGCCGGCCGCGAGGAGCGAGCCCAGGCTCTCGTCGCTCCAGAAGCCCTCACGCACGTAGCGCTGCGCGTGCTCCTCGTCCGTCTCCCGCGGCGTGAAATCCATGCCGCGGCAACGCTAGCTTCCGCGGGTGACATTGCGACTGTGGACCATCGACGTCGACGCTGCCGATCCGCGCACACTGGCTCGGTGGTGGGCGGACGCGCTGGGTTGGAAGGTCTTTTTCGAAGACGACGACGGCGACGAAGTCGTGATCACGACCGACGACGAGCGCTTCCCCGGCATCGTCTTCCTACGCGTCCCCGAAGGCAAGGCGGTGAAGAACCGGCTGCACCTCGACTTCGTGCCCGACGACCGCGACGCCGAGGTCGACCGACTGATCGAAAAGGGCGCGTCCCGTGTCGACGTCGGCCAGACCGGCGACGAGTCGTGGGTGGTGCTCGCCGATCCGGAGGGCAACGAGTTCTGTGTGCTCAGCGCACGGCCCGGCGGGATGTGACGTCCCGCGACCGTCGTCACGCCCGGGGAAGGCCGAGCACCCGCTCCGCGATGATGTTGCGCTGAATCTCGCTGGTACCACCGGGGATCGTCGCGCCGAAGCTCCGGAGGTACTGGTTCGCCCACGATCCCGACCGCCACAGCTGCGGCCCCAACCACTCCGTGTCGAGGCCGTCGACACCCAGAGCCTCGGCGCCGAAGAGCAACGCCTTCTGCAACGACTCGCTGCCGTACAGCTTGAGGAGCGAATGCTCGGGTGCCGACTTCCCGTGGAGGAACTTCGAGAACCCGCGGTAGCCCATGGTCATGAGCGCTTGGGCGTCGACGTAGAAGCCG
>DASQHW010000127.1:0-1663 GCA_035631895.1 Acidimicrobiia bacterium
GCGCCACGACCTCGCCATCCACCTCGTGGTGCACCCGATCATCACGGTGCGGCGAACGCCGGCGGGCGACTTGAGGGGGATCGCGCCCGACGACGGGCCTTCGCCCGGAGACGGGCTCGTGCTCCTCGAGTCGTGGCTGCACATCGAGGTCGACCGCGAGACGGACGAGGCAACCCTCGAAGCGGTGCACGCCGAGCTGCAGCGCGTGCTCGCCGACGTGCGTGCCGCGACGTCCGAGTGGTCGAAGATGCTCTCGGCCTTCAGCCACGTCTCCAGGCAGCTCGAGGCACACCCGCCGCCGATCGACGCCGAGGAGCTCGCCGAGGGCAGGGCACTGCTCCAATGGCTCGCCGACGGGCACTTCACGTTCCTGGCGTACCGCGCGTACGACCTCCTGCCGGACGACACGTTGCGCCCGGTGCCCGGCACGGGCCTCGGCCTGCTGCGCGGCGCGCCCGACGTGCCGTCGGCGAGCTTCTCGCGGCTTCCGCTCGAGATACGGGCCAAGGCACGGGAGCGCACGCTCTTGGTGCTGACCAAGACGAACCGGCCGTCCACCGTGCATCGCCCGACGTTCCTCGACTACGTCGGCGTGAAGCGTTACGACGCTGCCGGCAACGTCATCGGCGAGCACCGGTTCCTCGGGCTCTACACGGCGCGTGCATACTCCTCGAGCGCGAGCCAGGTGCCGGTGCTCCGCCGGAAGGTTGCGCAAGTGATCGAGCGCGCCGGGTTCCTCCCCGCGAGCCACGACCAGAACGACCTCGTCGAGATTCTCGACACCTACCCGCGCGACGACCTGTTCCAGCTCGACGTCGACACGCTGTACGAGATCGCAATGGGGATCCTGCACCTGCAGGAGCGCCGGCAGGTGCGCCTGTTCGTGTCGCGCGAGCCGTACGGGCGCTTCGTGTCCTGCATGGTGTTCCTCCCCCGTGACCGCTACACGACGGAGGTACGCGGGCAGATCACCGACATGCTCATGCAGGCGTTCGTCGCGCTGGGCTACGAGTGGAACACACGGCTGCCCGAGTCGGTGCTCGCCCGTCTGCACTTCGTGCTGCGCGTCGACCCGACGGCCCCGCATGACGTGGACGTGCGCGCGCTCGAGGCGCGCATCGCAACCGCGGTGCGCGCATGGGTCGACGACCTTCGGGATGCCCTCATCGCCGCGCGGGGCGAAGAGCAGGGCATCGAGCAGTCCCGTATGTGGCGGCACGCGTTTCCCGCCGCGTATCAGGACGATTTCGGAGCCGCGGAGGCGCTCGCCGACATCGCGCAGCTGGAACGTCTGGGCGATCTCGTGCCCCTCGGCGCACGCATGGTGGCCCGGGAAGGATTCCTCGATCTCAAGCTGTACGGCGTCGGCGCGCAACCGTCGCTCTCGGAGGTGCTTCCCCGCCTCGGGAACATGGGCGTCATCGTCGAGGACGAGCACCCGTACACGCTCGTGCCCGCCGGCGCGGACCTTCGCTGGATCAAGTGGTTCCGGCTGAAGCTCCCGCCGGATGTACGCATCGACGCAGGCACGCTGCGGCTGTTCGAAGAGGCGTTCCTCGCGATCGTCGACGGCCGCGCCGAGGACGACGGGTTCAACCGGCTCGTGCTGCGCGCCGGCCTCGCGTGGCGCGAGGTCGCGCTGATGCGCGCGTACGGCCGCTAC
>DASQHW010000128.1:0-1702 GCA_035631895.1 Acidimicrobiia bacterium
GAGGGCGACTCGGCGCCGACGCCGACCGGCCGCACCATCGTCGAGTTCCTGAACGGACGCATCCCCGCCTACGTCGACACTGCGCTCAACGTCGTGCACGTCGACGACGTCGCACGCGGTCACTTGCTCGCCGCCCAGCTCGGCGGGCTCGGCCGCAGCTACGTGCTCGGCGGCGAGAACATGTCGTTGCGCACGATGCTCGCCACACTCGCCGACATTTGCGGGCTGCGGGCGCCACGCGTCCGGCTCACACCTGCCATGGTGCTCCCGATCGTTCGCAGCGCCGAGTGGTTCGATGCCAAGGTGCTCCACCGCGAGCCCACGCTCCCTTCCGAACCCGTCCGCATGGCCACGACACGCATGGAGTACGACGACAGCCGCGCCCGCGCCGAGCTCGGGTACACCAGCGTTCCCGCGCGCGAGGCGTTGCTCCGAGCAGCGCGCTGGTACGTCGAGCACGGATTCGTGAAACCGGCGCGGGTGGAGCGCATCCGCCGGGCCGGGAGACTCACGTCGTGACCGCCGAGCGCCCATTCGACGTGCGCGCGCTGCTCGCCGAACGCGGGCACGAAGCATTCGCGCTGCACGAGCGATACCTCAACCCGCAGATGCCCCGAGTGTTGCGCACGATCGGCTTCGACCGCGCCTACGTGCGTGCCGAGGGGCCGTACCTCTTCGATCGCGACGGCGCCCGATACCTCGACTTCCTCGCAGGGTTCGGCGTGTTCGCGCTCGGCCGGTGCCATCCGGCGATCGAGCAGGCGCTCCGGGATGCGATCGAGTGTGCGCTACCCAACCTCGTGCAGATGGAATGCCAGCCGCTCTCCGGTCTTCTCGCCGAAGCGCTCGTCGCCCGGATGCCGAGCGATGCGTACCGGTGCTTCTTCACGAACAGCGGCGCCGAGGCGGTCGAGACCGTGATCAAGTTCGCTCGCGCCGCGACGGGACGTTCGCGCATCCTGTTCGCGGATCACGCGTTCCACGGGCTCACGACCGGCGCCCTGTCGTTGAACGGCGGCCGGGAGTTCCGCGAGCGCTTCGGCAAGCTGCTGCCGGGCTGCGAGAGCGTGTCGTTCGGTGACCTCGACGCGTTGGAACGCGCGCTCGAACGACGCGACGTCGCGGCCTTCGTCGTCGAACCGATCCAGGGCAAGGGCGTGTTCGTCGCGCCCGAGGGATATCTCCGGGAGGCGGCCGAGCTTTGTCACCGCTACGGGGCGCTCCTCGCGATCGACGAGGTGCAGACCGGTATCGGCCGTACCGGCTCGTTCTTCGCGTTCCAGCAGTGGAACGTCGAGCCAGATCTCGTCCCCGTGGCCAAGGCCCTCTCCGGTGGTTACGTGCCCGTCGGCGCGGTCATCGCCAAGGCGCATGTGGTCGAGAAGGTGTTCGACAAGATGGACCGCGCGGTCGTGCACAGCTCGACGTTCGGTCAGAACGTGCTCGCGATGACGGCCGGGCTCGCGACCCTTCACACGATCGACGCCGAGTCGATCGTCGACCACGCGGCCGCGACCGGCGGCGCGCTGCTCGCCGGTCTGAAGGCGCTCGCCGACCGGCACGAGGTCGTGCACGAGGTGCGTGGGCGGGGCTTGATGATCGGCATCGAGTTCCGGCGACCGCGGTCGATGCGACTGCGCGCCCAGTGGTCGCTGCTCGAATCGATGCGCACCGGGCTCTTCACCCAGCTGGTGGTCGTGCC
>DASQHW010000129.1:0-11893 GCA_035631895.1 Acidimicrobiia bacterium
CGACCCGACGCGCGTCGAGGGGTGCCGGTGTCGGCGACGCGGGTTCGCGGCCTGCATCGGGAGGTGCGGCCGGTGCGTCCTCCACGCCCTCATCATCGGTCATGAGCTGGGTCGCCTGAGATCGGCTCCATCCGAACCAGATCGACATGGTGGGCCTCCGGGTGGACGGCGGTGGACGCAAACGCGGGCGTCTCGCGCCCGAACTGCAGTTGGGATGTTGACGTCGTGGAGGATTGTGTCATAAGGTGGTGCGCAGTGGTGGAAAGGGGGGGGCCTCGATCAGTCACGGGGCGGGCCCCGCAAGACGTAGGTGGCGCAGATGTTCCTGGGGGAGTACCAGCACTCCCTCGACGCGAAGGGTCGGGTCATCCTCCCGGCCCGCTTTCGTGACCAGCTCGAGGGAGGTGCGGTGATGGCGAGGGGACTGGACGGGTGCCTCGACGTGTATCCGCCCGCCGAGTTCCAAAGTCGCGCCGCCGAAGTGAACGAGGCGCGCAAGCGCGGTCCACGCGAGCGCCAGGCTGCGCGCTCGTTCTTCTCGGGTGCGGGTCCCGCGGTGCCGGACGGGCAAGGCCGTGTCGCGATTCCTCCGCACCTACGCGAGTACGCCGGCCTCGACCGGGAGGTGGTCGTGGCGGGCGCGTTCGACCACATCGAGATCTGGGACGCGACGCGATTCCGCGAGCGAGACGCGGAAGGGATCGCGTCGATGGCCGCGGGCGAAGGAATGGACGGCGTCTGATCCTGACAGGTCATGCCAAATGGGACGGATTTCACCTTGAGACTTTGACATAAGACGAAGCCGGATGCTCCGAGCTCGTCTTCAGCCCCCCGGCCGGCGCGGTTGTTGGCCCCTACTCCGCCCGCTTTCAGCCGTAGCCGACCCGGGGAGACATCCCGGGCGGTGCCTGTCGACCGGGGGGCTGAAGACGGGATCGGTGGCGACACGGTTCCGGCGGATCGGCGAGGAGACAACGTGGAAGCGGAGTTCTCGCACCTCCCGGTGATGGGACGGGAGGTGGTGGAGCTCCTCTTGCCGGTGCCCGCCGGGTTGATCGTCGACGGCACGGTCGGTGGCGCAGGCCACGCGGCCCTGCTGCTCGAGGCGAGACCCGACGTGCGCGTGCTCGGCCTCGACCGGGATGCCGACGCCGTGGCCGCTGCCCGTTCTCGGCTCGAGCCCTTCGGGGAGCGGGCGCAGGTGGTGCACGGCGGCTTCGAGCATCTGGGCGAACTGGTGGAACGTCATGGCGAGGGAGAACGGGTGATGGGCATCCTCATGGATCTCGGGGTGAGCAGCCCGCAGCTCGACCGTCCCGAGCGAGGCTTCTCGTACCGCTTCGACGCGCCGCTCGACATGAGAATGGATGCCAAGCAGTCGCTCACCGCCGCGGATGTCGTGAACGGGTACGACGAAGCCCAGCTCGCGGCGGTGATCTCGCGGTACGGCGAGGAGCGGTTCGCGCGCAGGGTCGCGCACGCGATCGTCACGGCCCGGCCGTTGCACAGCACGCGAGAGCTCGCCGAGGTCGTGCGCGACGCGATCCCGGCGGCGACGCGGCGGCGCGGTCCGCACCCGGCGAGGCGCACGTTCCAGGCGATCCGGATGGAGGTCAACCGGGAGCTGCCGAACCTCGCGGAGGGGCTCGACGAGTCGGTGCACGTCCTCGGGCCCCGGGGCCGCGTCCTGGTGCTCGCCTACCACTCGCTCGAAGATCGCCTGGTCAAGACGACCTTCGCCCGATGGGCGGGCGCGGACCCCGACGCCGACGCACCGCCCAAGCTTCCCGTCCCACCACCCAAAGCGCACGCCCTGATGCGCGTGCTCACTCGGAGACCGTTGCGCCCGCGCGCAGACGAGGTGGCCGCGAACCCGCGTGCCGAGAGCGCCCGTCTGCGCGCGGTCGAACGGCTCGAGACCCCCGACGGCCCCGAGTTCCCCGACACGGCCGCATGACGGTCCACATGGGCACCGCCGCGAGCTCGGCACCGGCTCTTCGCGCACCGTCACTCCAGCCGCGTGACCCCGGCGGATCACGCGATCACCTCCGCGTCGCTCCGGACGTCCGGAGGCGACGGCTGCGCGCCCGGCTGTTGATGGTCGCGATCGCGCTCGTGACGGTCGCATCGTTGTTCACGCTTGTCGGGTTCAGGGTCGTCGCCGCCCAATCGTCGTTCGCGTTGGATCGGCTCACCAAGGAACGCACCAACGAGCAGCTTCGCTACGAACGCCTGCGCGAGGACGTCGCCCGCCGGTCGTCGCCGGCATCGGTCATTGCGGCCGCCCGCCGCCTCGGCATGGTCGACGCGCCCAAGCAGGCGTTCATCTCCGCACCCAGCGCCGGCACGCACGGCCCGGCGCAGAGCGCGACGCCGCCGGCACTCGCGCCGACCAGCTACGAGAGCATGAAGAAGGCCCTTGACCAGAACCCGTGAACCGGTTGCGCCCCGGAGGCCCGCGTCGCCCCCGCGGCGTCGCCTCGCCTCGTGCAGCGTCGTCGTGGTCGTCGTGTTCGGTGTGCTCGCGGTGCGCGTCGTGCAACTCCAGCTGATGAGCGGCGACTACTACACACGGCAGGCCGTGCTGCAGTCGTTGCACAAGATCCCGATCAGCGCAGAGCGGGGAAGCGTGTTCGACCGCAACGGTCGCGACCTCGCGTTGTCGGTCCAGCGCTCGACGGTCTATGCGGATCCGACGCTCGTCGTGGACCCGGCCGCGACGGCTGCGAAGCTCGCGCCGGTGCTGCACGTCGACCAGAAGTACCTCCTGAAGCAACTCTCGGCGACGCCGAAGCGGTTCGCGTATCTCGCGCACACGGTGGACGACAATGTTGCCGCCGCAGTCAAGGGCATGAACCTGCCGGGCATCGGCTTCCTGCCCGAATCGGGTCGGAGCTATCCGGCCAGCCCCCTCGCGGGTGCGCTGATCGGTCATGTCGGTGCCGATGGCGCAGGGCTCGACGGCATCGAATACCTCTACAACTCGATCCTCACGGGCACACCGGGTGAGATCGTCGTCGAACAGGACCCGGACGGGCGCGACATCCCCAATACGCAACGGACACACGTTGTCGCCCGGCGGGGCACCGACGTGATGCTGACGATCGACCAGACCCTGCAGTGGGAAGCCGAGTACGCGTTGCTCGACCAGGTACGAGCGACGCAGGCGATGGGCGGCATGGCGGCACTGGTCGACGTGACCAACGGCGACGTGCTCGCGATGGCGACGGTGCACGGCGCGACGCCGAACGCACCGGCAGGCGTGGCCGGACCGGGCGAGCGCAACGCACCCATGACCGAGCTGTTCGCGCCGGGTTCCACGACCAAGCTGATCACGCTCGCGTGGGCGATCGAGCACCGGAAGATCACACCCGACACGACCTTCACCGTGCCGTATTCGATCAAGGTCGATCCCGGGGTCAAGCCGTACCCCGACGCCGAGTGGCATCCGAAGCAGGTGATGACAACGGCGGACATCCTGCGCCAGTCGTCGAACGTCGGCACGATCGAGATCGCGCAGCTGATGCACAACGAGGAGATGGCCGATGCGGTGCGCGCGTTCGGGCTGGGCACACGCACCTCGATCGACTGGCCCGGTCAGCCCGACGGCCTGATGATCCCGCCGTCGCAGTACTACTGCTGCGGCAAGTACGCGACAGCCATCGGCTACGGCGTCTCGGTGACCGGCATGCAGATGCTCGGTGCGTTCGCCACGATCGCGAACGACGGCGTGACGCGACCCGCGCACCTGCTCGAAGCGACGATCGATGCCAAAGGCGTCCGGCACCCGGCTGCGGTGCCGGCCGGACGGCGCGTCGTGTCGAGCGCGACGGCGGAGACGATGACCAAGATGATGGAGGGCGTCGTCTCCGACGGCACCGGCGCGTGCGCGGCGATCCCCGGCTATCCCGTGGCAGGCAAGACCGGCACGTCGAAGAAGCAGTTGAACGGCACGTACTCGCAAAGCGCGACGATGGCGTCGTTCATCGGTTTCGCGCCGGCGGACCATCCACGGTTCGCCGCGATGGTGGTGCTCGACCAGCCGGCGCCCCTGTTCCAATTCGGTGGGACGTCCGCGGCGCCTGCCTGGTCCGAGATCATGCAGTTCGCACTGTTGCAGTACGGCGTCGCGCCGACCGATCCGACCGGCGACCAGTTCCACAAAGCGCGTGCGGTCTCGAAGAACCAGTCGTGCAGTGTGCCGCACGGCGCCGACCTCGCCAACGTGGTCGCGCACCAAGGCGCCGGCAGTACGAGCGGGCCGACACCGGATGCGAGTGGTCCGGCCTATAGCCTTCCGGCCGACAAGTCCCGAAGGAACTAGGGGTGGCGCGTGCGCTTGCACGACCTCCTCGACGACCTCCAGCTCTTCGACGCCTCCGTCGACACGAGCGTCGAGGTTCGAGGTGATGACGGCGTCACCGTGCGCGCCGTCGTGCACGACAGCCGGCACGTCGTTGAAGGCGCGCTCTTCTGTTGTATTCGCGGCGCGCACACCGACGGGCATGATCACGCGGTCGCCGCGGTGGCTGCGGGCGCGACTGCGTGCCTCGTCGAGCGTTGGGTCGATGTCGAGGTGCCACAGGTCCGTGTCACCTCCGTACGGGCCGTCCTGGGTCCGCTCTGCGCGCGTTTCCACGGCGAGCCGGCGCGTGCCATGCGCGTGCTCGGAGTGACCGGCACGAACGGGAAGACCACCACCACATACCTGCTCGAGCGCATCGCTGCGGCAGCGGGGGAACGTGCGGGCATCATCGGCACGACCGGGGCCCGCATCGACGGCGCGTCGGTTCCCGTGCCGCACACGACGCCCGAGGCGACGGAGCTGCAGCCCCTGCTCGCGCGCATGCGGGATGCAGGCGTCGACACGGTCGCCATGGAGGTGTCGTCGCACGCGCTCGACCAGCATCGCGTCGACGGAACGTATTTCGCCGTCGCGTGCTTCACGAACCTCTCACACGACCACCTCGACTATCACGGCACGCTCGACGCGTATCTCGCGGCGAAGCAACGGCTGTTCACTCAGCCGTTCACCTCCCGCGCCGTCGTCGGCGTGGACGGCGAACATGGGCGGCAGCTCGCGAACCGAGCGCGAGCCGCAGGCCTCGATGTCTCCACCTTCGCCGTCGACGGCGAGGCGGACTTCTGCGTCAGTGACGTGAGCATCGATGCCGCCTCATCGGCGTTCACAATCGCGCAGGGCAGGGAACGGCACCGGGTGCACACACCGCTCGTCGGCGCCTTCAACGTCGCGAACGCACTTGCCGCCTTCGCGACCTCGCGCGCGGCGGGCTTCGAGGCCGAACCGATCCTCGCCGCCCTCGCCGACCCGCCGTTGATCCCGGGCCGCTTGGAGCCGGTGGCGAGCGGCCAGGCGTTCCGCGTGTACGTCGACTATGCGCACACTCCGGACGCGCTGGCGTCGGTGTTGGGCGCGACGCGTCCTTTCGTGGCGCCCGGCGGCCGTTTGCTCGTCGTGTTCGGCTGCGGTGGTGATCGTGACCGTTCCAAGCGCCCGCTGATGGGTTCGGTCGCCGCCGAGATGAGCGATGTCGCGTATCTCACCTCCGACAACCCGCGATCCGAAGCGCCGGAAGCGATCGTGCGAGACGTGCTTGCCGGTGCCGGTGCGGGCAGCCGTCCCGTCGTCGAGCTCGACCGGCGGCAGGCGATCCGCCTGGCGCTCCGCGACGCCCGGCCGGGCGACGTGGTCGTCATCGCCGGCAAGGGCCACGAGTCGGGTCAGACTGCCGGCGGGGTGACGGTGCCGTTCGACGATCGCGTGGTGGCCCGGGAAGAGCTGGAGGCCCGGGTGTGACGGCGATGGTGATGACCGCCGCCGAGATCGCACGCAGGTGCGCGGGCCGCGTCGCCGGCGATCCGGGCGCCCGTGCCGACTCCTGGTCGTTCGATTCGCGCATGCTGGACGCGGGCGCATGCTTCGTCGCGTTGCGCGGTTCGCGTGACGGCCACGACTTCGTCCACGCAGCATTCGACGCCGGTGCACGCGTCGCGCTCGTCGACCGCCCGCTTCGACCTTCGCGGGCGATCCCGCCCGGCCACGCGCTCGTGCAGGTGGACGACACGCTGCGTGCGCTGCAGGACGTCGGCCGGTCGGTGCGTGCCGAGCGGACGGATGTTCGCGTCGTCGCGGTCGCGGGCTCGACCGGAAAAACGTCCACCAAGGACCTGCTCGCAGCCTCGCTCGCGCCGCTCGGATGCCACGCCAATGCCGAGTCGTACAACAACGAGTTCGGGCTCCCGGTGACCTTGTGCAACACGCCGATGTCCGCACGAGTTGTCGTGACGGAGATGGGGGAGCGGTTCCCGGGAGACATTGCGCTGCTGTGCGACATCGCCCGGCCGCATGTCGCGGTGGTCACGAACGTCGGCCTCGCACACGCCGAGCACCTCGGCGGCTTCGAAGGAGTCGCGAACGCGCTCGGCGGCGAGCTCCTGGACGCGCTCCCTGCCGGCGGTGTGGCGGTGTTGAACGGTGACGACCCGTGGACGGCGCACCTCTTGCCGCATGCCGGCGCCCGCGTGGTGACCGTCGGACTGCACGAAGGCGCCGACTACCGCATCACCGACGTCGAGCTCGACAGCCGGTTGCGCCCGTCGTTCCGGCTGCACGGCGAACGCGTCCGCGTGCCGTTGCACGGCGGTCATCACGTGATGAACGCCGCCATGGCCGCCGCGGTCGCGCACAACGTCTTCGGCCTCTCGTTCGACGAGATCGCGGTCGCGCTGGCAGGCGCCTCGACCGGCAAGTGGCGTATGGAGCTGCTCGAGACCGATGACGCGATCACGATCCTGAACGACGCGTACAACGCCAACCCCACCTCCATGGAGGCGGCACTGGCCGCCCTCGCGCACTTGCCGCTCCCCGGCCGGCGGTTCGCGGTGCTGGGCGACATGCGCGAGCTCGGCGAGCATCACGACGAAGCACACCGCGCCGTCGGCGTCCGCGCCGCGCGCCTCGGTCTCGACGTGATCGTCGGTGTCGGCGCCGGGGGAGCGCTGATCGCCGAAACGGCACGCGGACGCGGTGCGACCGTTGAGATCGTGGAGGATGCGACGGCGGCGCTCGCGTGCGTCGATGCGCTCGTGCACCGCGGCGACGCGGTCCTCTGCAAGGCGAGCCGGGCGGTCGGTCTCGAGACCGTCGCGGACGGGTTGCTCGCACGCCGGCGGACCGGTGCGGACGGGAGCAGCGCGGACGGGGGTGACGCGGCGTGATCGCGATGCTGATGGCTGCTGCCGCCTCGTTCGCGGTGACGATCTTCGGCACGCCGTTGCTCATCCGCTGGTTGCGTACCCACGCCATCGGCCAGCGGATCCGCGACGACGGTCCGATCGAGCACCCGCACGTGGCGAAGGCCGGGACCCCGACGATGGGCGGCCTCGCGATCGTCGTCGCGACGGTCCTCGGATACCTCTTCGCGCACGTGCGCCGAGAGAGCGTGGCGTTCGCGCGGTCGGGGTGGTCGTTGCTCGCGCTCATCTGCGGGCTGGGCGTCGTGGGGTGGATCGACGACTACCTCGGCGTCCGCGCCGGCCGGAACCTGGGCCTTCGCAAGCGCGGCAAGACGCTCGGGATCGTCGCGGTCGCGTCCGCGTTCGCGTGGCTCGCCGTGAATTTCGTGCACACCGACACGCACCTCTCGTTCACCCGGCCGCTCCACGTCGACCTCGGCAACGTCGGGCTGTTCATCTGGGCGGTTCTCGTCATCTATGCAACGGCAAACGCGATCAACCTCACCGACGGCCTCGACGGACTGGCGACCGGGTCGTCGGCGTTGACGTTCGCCGCGTTCATGATCATCGCGTTCACCGAGTTCCGGCATCCGAACATCTACAACGTCACGGCCGCGCAGGCGCTCGATCAGGCGATCGTCGCGGCTGCGATGTTCGGCGCGTGCGCGGGGTTCCTGTGGTGGAACGCCGCGCCCGCGCGCGTCTTCATGGGCGACACGGGCTCGCTCGCGATCGGCGGTGGGATGGCCGGGCTCGCCCTGATGACGCGGACCCACCTGCTGCTGCCGATCCTCGCCGGGTTACCGCTCGTGGAGACACTGTCGGTCATCGCTCAGGTGGTGTCGTACCGCGGGTTCCGGCGCCGCGTGCTCCGAATGGCGCCGATCCATCACCATTTCGAGGTCGGCGGCTGGTCGGAGTTCACGGTGATCGTGCGGTTCTGGCTGTTCGCCGGCATCTGCGTCGCATTCGGCATCGGCATCTTCTACGCCGACTTCCTCCGGTTCGGGTTGGAGTGACCGTGCGCGCCGCGCAGCACGCGCTCGTCATCGGGCTCGCAGAGACCGGCGCGTCCGTGGCTCGGCGCCTGGACGCCGAAGGCTGGCACGTGACCGTGATCGAGGACGCCCCGGCGGCCACCGATCGCTACCGCGAGCGCGTCGACGCAATCCGAGCGGCCGGTGCCCGGCTCGTCGAAGCTCCGGACGCCGCGACGACGCGGGCGCTCGCGTCGGACGTCGATCTGGTCGTGCCGAGCCCGCTCGTGCGGGCAGAGCACCCGGCAATCGTCGCCGCGCGGGCCACGGGCGTGCAGGTCCGGAGCGAGATCGATCTCGCGGCCGAGCGCGCCTCGATGCCGATCGTCGCGGTCACAGGGACGAACGGCAAGACGACGGTGACGTCGATGACCACGTCGATGCTGAGCCGCTCCGGGGTGCGCGCGGTCGCGGCCGGCAACATCGGCCGCCCGTTGATCGATGCGATCGACGACGACGTGGACGTGATCGTCGCCGAGGTGTCCTCCTTCCAGCTCGCGTTCGCGGAAACGTTCGCACCCCGTGTCGCGGTGCTCCTCGCGATCACGCCCGATCACCTCGATTGGCACGGAACCTTCGACCTGTATGTCGCGTCCAAGGCGCGCATCGCCGCACACCAGCCCGGAGAGGACCTGCTCGTGTACGACGCGGACGACGCGCGTGCTCGTGATGTGGCGGCAGCGGCACCGGCGCGCCGGGTCGGCGTGTCCCTTCGACAGGACGCGCTCGGGACGTATCACATCACCGGGGAGCGTCTCGTTACCGCGGACGGTCGCGACATCGCGTCTCTGCGTGACCTGCGGCGGTCGTTGCTGCACGATCGCACAAACGCGCTCGCGTCGGCCGCGGCGGCGCTCGAGGTCGGCGGCACCCTCGACGGCGTGCGCGACGTGCTCGCGTCGTACGAGACCATGCCTCACCGCGTCGCGCTCGTCGGCGAAGCTAATGGGGTGCGTTGGTACGACGATTCCAAGGCGACGAACCCGGATGCGACGGTGCGCGCAGTCAGTTCGTTCGACCCCGTCGTCCTGCTCGCGGGCGGCCGCAACAAGGGTCTCGATCTGTCGGTCCTCGTGTCGCTGTCGCCTCGTCTGCGAGGAGTGGTGGCGTTCGGCGAAGCCGGACCGCAGATCGCGGAAGCGTTCAGCGTTGCCAGTCGCACCCCGGTCGTGACGGTGACGTCGATGCACGACGCCGTGCGTGTCGCGCGAGACCTCGCGCAGCCCGGCGACGTCGTCTTGCTCTCACCGGCGTGCGCGTCGTTCGACGCGTACACCGGGTACGCGCAGCGCGGTGACGACTATGCCGCCGAGGTCCGCGCGCAACTGGCACAGGAGGCAAAGACCGGATGACCGCGATCTCACCGCGCCTGCCGCTCTCCCGGTTCGCCCGGCAGAATCCGCTCACGCGTCTCGGCATGCGTCTTGTCGCGCAGCGCAAGACGCTGCCGCGAACGCCGGCCTACCTCGTGGTGTGCGCCACTGTCGGCGTCCTCAACATCGTGGGCCTGGTGATGATTCTCTCGGCGTCCTCCGTTCGGGCCCTGTCCGACTACGGGTCGGCGTGGTACTTCTTCCAGCGGCAGGTCGTGTGGGCGGCCGTCGGGTTGGTCGCGTTCGTCGTCGCGGCCGGCGTCGACTACCGCCGCTGGAAGCGGTTCGCGCCCGGCTCGCTCGCCGTCACCCTCGCGCTCCTGGTCGTCGTTCTCGGGATGGGCGACAAGGTCAGCGGTTCGCGCCGCTGGCTGGGAATCGGTTCCTTCGGCGTGCAACCCAGCGAGTTGGCGAAGCTCAGCATGGTGCTGTGCGTCGCGTTGATCCTGACGGCGAGGGCAGACCGCCTGCACGAGTCACGCGCGTGGCGGCCGGTCGTGCTGCTCGTGCTGCTCTTCGCCGGCCTCGTGATGCTGGAGCCCGACCTCACGTCGACCCTCGTGCTCGCGATCATCGCGCTCGGGCTCCTCATCGTCGCGGGCGTCCCGAGCCGCGACCTCCTCAAGCTCTCTGCCTACGGCATCGCGGGGTCGATGCTGCTGGCCTACGCCGAGCCCTACCGGCGCTCGCGAATGCTCGCGTTCCTCCATCCGTCACACGACCCCTCTCGTACGACGTATCAGATCCGTCAGTCGCTCATCGCGCTCGGCAGCGGCGGCCTCAACGGCGTCGGTCTCGGTGCCGGGCGCGCCAAGTGGCTGTTCCTCCCGAACGCGCACACCGACTTCATCTTCGCGATCGTCGGCGAGGAGCTCGGTTTCGTCGGGTCCGTGCTCGTGCTCGGGCTGTTCGCAGGATTCGGGCTCGCCGGCTTCCACATCGCGCGCCGTACGCCCGACCGCTTCGGCATGCTCGTCGCCGCAGGCGTGACCGCGTGGATCACCGGCGAGGCAGTCATCAACGTCGGCGCGGTGGTCGGCGTGCTGCCGGTGTCCGGCGTCCCGTTGCCCTTCCTCTCGGTCGGTGGCTCGTCGCTCGTGATCACGATGTTCGGCGCAGGGATACTCGCCAACATCGCTCGTCAGGTGCCCGTACGCGTCCCCGCGCGTCCGTCGTGAGCCGCGACGCGCAAGGAGATGATGTGTTCGCGCTGCTCACGGGTGGCGGCACGGGTGGGCACACGTATCCTGCGATCGCGGTCGCCCAGGAACTGCGTTCCCGCGGTCACCGCGTCCGGTTCGCCGTCGCCCGGCGTGGCATGGCGGGAGGGGCGGTCGCGGCTGCCGGGTTCGACGTGGACCTGTTGCCGGGACGCGGATTGCAGCGGCGCGTCACGGTCTCGAACGTCGGCGCACTCTGGGCGACGATGACCGGGGTCGTCCGCGCGCTCGGGCTCGTGCGCCGCTACCGACCCCGCGTCGTGGTCGGGTTCGGTGGCTATGGGTCGCTCCCGTGCATCGCCGCCGCCCGGCTGTTGCGTGTGCCGGTCGTCGTCCACGAGCAGGATGTCGCGCCGGGCCTCGCGAACCGCATCGGCGTGCGCCTCGGTGCGCGGGCCGCGGTGTCGTTGCCGGGTACGCCGTTGCCGAACGCGACGCTGACAGGTAACCCGGTGCGCGCGAGCATTGCCGAGGTCTCCCGAGACCCCGCGCACGACCCCGCGTGTCTCGCGGTGTACGGCGGAGCGCAGGGCGCGAGAACGATCAACCGGGCCGCGCTCGACTGCTACGACCGCTGGCGAGCGCGTCACGATCTCGCGGTGCACCACGTGTGCGGCCCCCGCAACCTCGACGAGTGCCGTGCGAGATTGGACGCCACACGTCGCCCCGACGACAAGCTGCAGTACGAGCTCGTTGCATACGAGGAGCACATGGACAAGCTGCTCGCGCGCGCGACGCTCGCCGTCTGCCGGGCAGGTGCCGGCAGCATCGCCGAGCTCACCGCCGCGGGCGTGCCGGCCGTGCTGGTGCCGTTGCCGGGAGCGCCCAGCGATCATCAGACGCGCAACGCGCGCGCTCTGGAGCGGGCGGGCGCCGCGGTCGTCGTGCCGGACGCCGAGTGCGACGCCGGTCGCCTCGACGCGCTCGTGTCCGCGCTGCTGGCCGAACGGAAACGGCTCGTCGAGATGGGGGACGCCGCGCGTGCGCTGGGCCGGCGTGATGCCGC
>DASQHW010000130.1:0-1643 GCA_035631895.1 Acidimicrobiia bacterium
AAACGCGTTGTGGGCGAGATCAACGCCGTATGCGGTTCTTGCGCCGCCTGCACCGCCGGCCGCCGCACGCACTGCGAACGCCGCACCGTCCTCGGGATCGTCGGCCGGCACGGCGCTTTCGCTGAGTATCTCGTGCTACCGGTCGACAACCTCCATCCGGTGCCCGATGCGGTCTCGACCGACGCCGCTGTGTTCACGGAGCCGCTCGCCGCCGCGCTCGAGGTCCAGCAGCAGCTCCCGGTCGGGCCCCGCGACCGCGTGCTCGTGGTCGGCGACGGCAAGCTTGGCCAGCTCGTTGCCCAGACCCTGGCACTCACCGGATGTGGACTCGTCGTCACGGGCCGGCACGACGCGAAGTTGCGCCTGCTCGCCGCCCGGGGGATCGACACCCGGCGCGACGGCGCCGTTGAACAGGGCGCCTTCGACGTCGCCGTCGAGTGCCCCGGCAACCGCGCCGGGTTCGGGATCGCCCAGCGCGCTCTGCGGGCGCGCGGCACCCTCGTCTTGAAGAGCACGTATGCCGGGGCGCTGACGCTCGATGCGTCCGCCGTCGTCGTGAACGAGCTCACCCTCATCGGCTCGCGGTGCGGGCCGTTTGCGCCGGCACTCGAGCTCCTGGCGGACGGCCGGGTGAGCGTCGAAGCGCTGATCCACGCGCGCTACCCGCTCGAGCGCGCCGTCGCGGCATTCGGGCACGCGCAGCAGCCGGGCGTTCTCAAGGTGCTCGTCGACATATCACACTAGCCGAAGACTGAGGCACCCAGGCACCGCTGCGCGCCTGCAGCGAGTCGCCTATCCCGCGCCCCCGCCCACACCTGAGTGATGCGGGCGTCCTGGCACTGCAGTTGCGACTCCAGCCCTCGACCCAGGAGGGACCATGCGACGCGCAACGGCTAAATCCGCGATTATTGCCGCCCTGCTCGGCTTCGCCGCAGCGGCGTGCAACGATACGACCAGCCCTACTCAAAAGCCGTCGGCGTCGTTAGGCGCTCTGACGGGCAACCTGACGATCACGACGACGACCACAGGCGCGAGCCTCGACCCCGACGGCTACACGATCACCCTCGACCTGCTGCAGAGCCAATCGGTCGCAACGAACGGGAGCGTGACGTTCAACGACGTGCTGGCGTGGCCGCACGTCGTCGCCATCAGCGGTGTGGCGGGAAACTGCACGGTGAGCGGCGGCACGACGCAGACCGTTCTCGTCCCCTTGGGAGGCTCCGCGCAGGTGGCCTTCACCATTAACTGCACATCCACAGGCCCTACCACCGGTAACCTGACGGTGTCGACGAGCACGACGGGCTCGAACATCGATCCCGACGGGTACACCGTCACGGTCGATGGCGGAACCAGCCAGGCGATCGGCGCTAATGGAAGCGTGACGTTTTCTGGGCTCTCGGCCGGCAGTCACTCGGTCGTGTTGAGCGGCGTAGCCGGGAATTGCACCGTGAGCGGCGGGAGCTCGCGAACCGTGAGTGTGCCTGCGGGCGGCACAGCAACGACGAGCTTCGCGATCAGTTGCACCGCGACCACGGGTAATCTGACCGTGTCGACCAGCACGACCGGCTCGAACCTCGACCCGGATGGCTACACGGTGACGTTGGACGGCGGGGCGAGTCAGGCAATCGCGACGAACGGGAGTG
>DASQHW010000131.1:0-9030 GCA_035631895.1 Acidimicrobiia bacterium
GAAGACGGTCGCGTGCGAAAGGTCACGGCTCACCTTGACGCCGGTGAACGTCACCAGCTCGAGGCGCGGATCGTTCATGCGCGTGAGCTCGTCCGCGAGCACCTCCAACATCGACTCGTTGACACGCGCGGTACGCGGGTAGCGGCGGGGACTGGTCATGGTCGTCCGTTCACGAGCACTCGCTGTCGAGCCACGCCGTCTCGGTATCGAGCAACTCGATGTCGGGCGCGTTGGCGACGAAACGCTCTATGGACGCGAGCACGTCGCGTACCTGGGCGTCGGTGCCACCGACGACGGCGACACCGATGGCGGCGCGTTGCCACAGGTCCTGGTGGTCGACCTCGGCGACCGAGACGCGGTACCGGTGGCGCAGGCCGTCGATGATCGGGCGGATCGTGGCGCGCTTGGTCTTCAGGGACCGGCTCTGGGGAACGTGCAGGTCGAAGCAGACGGCGGCCGCGTACACCCCGACATCTTCGCGCCGTGCGTATCCGTACATTCACCCGGCCGCCCACAACACCGCCGCGGCGGCGAGCATCGCGGGCACCCCGACCGCGAAACCGACCTGGCTGTACCTGATCGCCGGGATCTCGACGCCCGCCCGGCGAGCGCTCGTGTGCCACAGGAGGCCCGCGAGTGAACCGGTGAGGACGAGCGTCGGGCCCAGGTTGACGCCCAGCAACAGCGGCCATGCGGCGGCCACATGCGTGACGTGCGGGAGACCGATCAGGACGGCCGGCAGGTTGTTGAGCGCGTTCGAGGCGACGATGCCCGTCGCGAATCCGCGCGCACCCCCGGCACCGAGTGTCGCAAGCGCGCTCGGCAGGGCCGCCACCACACCCGTGGCGAGCACCGCGAGCGCACCCGCGACCGCGACGGTGCCCACCGGCACATGCCGGAGCGGAATCCTGCGTGTCACACCGAGCAACGCGACCTCGGTGGCCAGCGCTGCACCCCACGCCGGGAGGCCGAATGCCTCTCCTGCGACGAGCAAGACGAGGAACATCGCGATCGCGCCGAGCCCGATGCTCAACGCGCGCCGGTCGGGCACATGCGCGTCCTGCAACGCGCAGGCCCGGACAGGGAACATCGCCCTGTACGCGCACCACCCGGCGACGCATGCCGCGACCGACGGCAGCGCGAGATGACGGAGGAAGTCGGCGTTCGTGAGCGACAAGCGGGACGCCGCCAAGAGGTTCGTGAGGTTCGACACGGGCAGCACGCCGCTCGCGAGCGATGCGAGGAGCACGGGTTGGAACGCGAGCGCCGCAGGGTCGACGTCGACGAGCAACGCTGTGTGGATGTAGAGCGGGGTCAGCAACACGACCGCGGCGTCCAGGTTCAACAGCGCCACGACGAACGCGGCGAGGATCCAGCACCGGCCGATGACGAAGCGGCTGCGAGCGGCAAAGGCGGCAAGCTCACGGAAGATGCCGACGTCGTCGAGCGACGCGGCGAGCGGGACCGCCACGGCGACGAACGCGAGTGGCGCGACGAGAGGTCGCCACGCGGCACGGACCTCCGCCACATCGACGACGCCGGTCGCCAGGGCGATGGCCGCGGCCGTTGCCGGCATCGCCCACGCCGGAAGACCGCGGGGGCGCGTGAGCGCGCCGACGAGGCCGACGACCAGCAGGACCACCGCGAGGACGCTCACCCGCAGGCGCGACGCGACCGCCCAAGGCCGGGCATCCGGGCCTCGCCGGGCGCGGCGGTCACACCCGTGCGATCTCGCGTTCCTCGAAGGTCTCGATGACGTCGCCCTGCTTGAGGTCCTGGTAGTTCTCGAGGCCGATGCCGCACTCGAAGCCCTCGCGCACCTCGCGGACGTCCTCCTTGAATCGCCGCAGCGACGCGATCTGGCCCTTCCAGATGATCGTGCCCTGGCGCAGGAACCGCACCTTGGACCCGCGCGTGATCACGCCGTTCGTGACGTAGCAACCCGCAACCCGCCCGACGCGCGGCACCGAGAACACCTCGCGAACCTCCGCGTCGCCGGTGACGACTTCTTCGAACTCCGGCTTGAGCATGCCGACGAGTGCGTTGTTCACGTCGGAGAGCAAGTTGTAGATGACCTCGTAGAGGCGCATCTCCACGCCCTCGCGCTCGGCAACCTCGCGCGCCTTGCGATCGGGCCGGACGTTGAAGCCGATCACCGTCGCGTTCGACACCGCAGCCAGCGTCAGGTCGGACTCCGTGATCCCGCCGACGCCGCGGTGCACGAACGACAACCGCACCTCGTCGTGCTCCTGATCGAGCTTGCGCAGCGCGTCGGTGATGGCTTCGAGCGACCCCTGGGACTCCGCCTTCACGATGAGGTTCAGCGTGGCGACCTCACCGCGTTGCACCATCGCGAAGATGTCCTCGAGACGCGCGCCGCCGCCGAGCATCATCGGGTTGCGCTGGGCGGCGACCTTGCGCCGGTGCTCGCGAGCCTCGGCAACGGTCCGCGCGACCTTGTCGGACGGCGCGACGCGCAACTCGTCGCCGGCGAGCGGCACGTCGTCGAGGCCGAGAACCTCGACAGGCACCGACGGCCCGGCTTCGCTCACCGACGCACCGTTCTCGTTGAACATCGCGCGCACGCGACCCCATGCGGGCCCGGCGACGATGATGTCGCCGACCCTGAGGGTGCCTTCCTTCACCAGGGCGGTGACGACCGGGCCGCGGCCCTGGTCGAGGTGCGACTCCAGCACGTCGGCGCGGGCGAGCTTCTTCGGGTTCGCGTACAGGTACTGCGAGATCTCGCTCGCGTCCGACACGAGCAGCAGCGCGTCGAGGAGGTCGTCGATCCCCTGACCCGTCGGCGCGGCCACGTCGACGACGATCGTGTCGCCGCCCCACTCTTCGGGCACGAGCTGCTGTTCGGTCAGCTGCTGGCGTACCCGCGTCGGGTCCGCGTCCTCGCGGTCGACCTTCGTCACGGCGACGACGATCGGCACGGAGGGCTCGACCTGCGCGCGGGCGTGGCTGATCGCCTCGACCGTCTGCGGCATCACGCCGTCGTCGGCCGCGACGACGAGGACCGCGATGTCGGTGACATCGGCGCCGCGCGACCGCATCGCCGTGAAGGCTTCGTGTCCCGGTGTGTCGATGAACGTGATCTTCCGGCCGTCACGGTCGACCTGGTACGCGCCGATCGCCTGGGTGATGCCTCCGGCCTCGCCCGCGACGACGTTGGCGTGGCGGATGCGGTCGAGCAGCGTGGTCTTGCCGTGATCGACGTGTCCCATCACCGTGACGACCGGCGGCCGCGGTTCGAGCAGCGCCTCGTCGTCCTCTTCGTCGTCGTCGGCGGTGAGCATCGCGATGAGCTCGACCTCTTGCTCGCTGCCCGGCTCGACGATCAGCACCTGGGCGCCGAGCGACTCCGCGATCAGCTCGATCATCTCGTCCGCGAGCGATGCGGTCGCGGTGACCATCTCGCCCGCCTCGAACAAGATGCGCACGAGGTCGGCCGGTGTGCGGTTCAGCTTGGGCGCGTACTCCTGGATCGTGCTGCCGCGCCCGACGACGATCTCGCCTTCGGGAACAGGTGCATCCGCAGGCGTGAGCCGCTGCGACGCAGGCTCGAGCTCCGCGCGATCGCGGCGCCGCTTCTTGCGCCTGCGCTGCGGGGGCCCACCGGGACGGCCGCGACCGCCGTAGCCGCCGGGACCGCCACCCGGACCACCCGGACCGCCACCCGGACCACCGCGCCCGCGGCCGGGCGCGCCGGTGCGGGCGCCTCCGGGCCCGCCACCCGGACCACCGGGACCGCCGCCGTAGCCGCCGCCACCACCGCCCCCACCGCCGCTGCGCGGGCCTGCGGCACCGCCGTAGCCCCCGCCGCGGGCGCCACCGGGCCCGCTGCCGGGACCCGGACCGGGACCCGAGCTCGTGCGTGGTCCGCCGGGACGGCTGCCGAAGCTGCCGGGACCGCCGCGGGGACCGGGCGGAGGAGGCGGGGCCTTCCCGCCGCCGGGCGGCGGCGGAATCGGCTTGCCGGTCGCGGATGTCGGCCGGGGCGGAGGCGCGGCATGCGCTGCAGGGCGATCGACTTCGGGTGCGGGCGCGACGGGACGCGCCGGGGCGGGCGCAGCGGGCGGCGTCGCCGCAGCCGGGCGCTCGAGCGGGGTCGGCGGCGGCATGGGCGGCGTCGGAGACGACCGGACGACGCGGTGAGTCGACCGGACGACCGCGGGCTTCGGCTCCTCGACCTCGAGGGGGCGCGCCCGCACGGGCTCCGGCGTGCGCTCGGGCTCGGGCGCCGGCGCGGGCTCGGCGACGGGTTCGGTCCCGCCGTCGGGGGTCGTTGCGGGCTCGGGGGCGCGTGCCACCGGGGCGGGCGCCGGTTCGGGCTCGGGGGCCGGCTCGGGCTCCGGTTCGCGCTTGAGGCCGCGGCTGTCGGCCAGTCTGCGGACGCGATCCGCCGACGGCTCGTCGATGCTCGACGAGTGGCTCTTCACCCCGATCTTGAGCTCGTTCGCGAGCTCGACGACCAGGTGGTTGTCGACGCCAAGCTCTCGAGCCAGCTCGTAGACCCGGATCTTCTTCGTGGCCAAACCTTGTTCCGTTCGCTCGAAAATCTCGCCGCTTCAGTCTCGCGCGGAGCGCTCGCGCCCCGGTGCTCGTTTCCTTTCGCGCCACGCCCGCCTGCGTGCGCACCGCCGGATCACCGGTCCCGTCAGGCGTCGTCGCCCGCCGTGATGGCGCTCTCCTCCTCGATCTCCAACTCGGCTTCGGCGCGCACGTCGGGATCCTCGGCGTCGAGATCCGCATCGGCCGCCAGCTCGTCGGCCGCCAGCTCGGTGGCCGATTCGTCGACGTGGACCGCCGCTTCCTCGGCCGGCGGCGTGGTGTCGACCGTGTCGTCGACGGGGATGACGGCATCGTCGCGCTCGGGAGTGACCCCGTCGGGCGCCGCACCGCCGGCGGTCACCGTGCCGTACCCGGCCTCCGCCGCGCTGATCGCCTCGCCGCCCCCGGCCGGCTGCCACATGAGCTGACCGTCGGTGCCCTCGACCCACTCGCCTTCGGCGTACCCACCGCCCGACTCTTCCTCTGCAAGCTGCGTCTCGCTCTTGATGTCGACGCGCCAGCCGGTGAGGCGCGCGGCCAGACGGGCGTTCTGGCCCTCCTTGCCGATCGCGAGCGACAGCTGGAAGTCGGGAACGATGACCTCGGCGATGCCGGTGTTCTCGTGGATCCGCACCTCACGCACCTTCGCCGGCGCGAGCGCGCGCATCACGAACTCCTGGGGCTCGTCGCTGTAGGGCACGATGTCGACCTTCTCGCCCTTCAGCTCGTTCACCACCTGACGGACACGCATGCCGCGCGCGCCGACGCACGCGCCGACCGGGTCGACGTTCTGGTCGTTCGACGCGACGGCGATCTTCGTGCGGTGACCCGGCTCGCGCGCGACCGCCTTGATCTCGACCAGACCGTCGAGGAGCTCGGGCACCTCCAGCTCGAACAAGCGCCTCACGAGGCCGGGGTGTGTGCGTGAAACGACGATCTGTGGGCCCTTGGCCGTCTTGCGGACCTCGACGATGTACGCCTTCATGCGGGAGCCGTGGTCGTAGCGGTCGCCGGGAACCTGCTCCGCCTGCGGCAACAACGCTTCGACGCGACCGAGGTCGAGCAGCGTGTAACGGGCGTCGGTCTGCTGGATGATGCCGGTGACGATGTCGCCCTCGCGGCCGGCGTATTCCTCGTACTTCATCTCACGCTCGGCCTCGCGGATGCGCTGCAGGATGACCTGCTTTGCGGTCTGGGCCGCGATGCGCCCGAAGTCGGCAGGCGTGTCGTCCCACTCGCGGGTGACGTTGCCCTCCTCGTCGAGCTCTTGTGCGATCACGCGGATCTCACCCGTCTCGACGTCGATCTCGACGAGTGCTTCCTCGGCCGCGTCGGGCATCCGCTTGTACGCGGTGACGAGCGCGTTCGCGAGCGCCTCGAGCATCACGTCCTCCGAGATGCCCTTCTCGACGGCGAGCGCGGACAGCGCCTCGAGCATTTCGGGATTCTTCATCGATGCTCCTTCGCTCGCGCTCGCGTCTTGCCGGGCTTGGGGCGCGGCTGCGGGCCCCACTCGAAGACGGTGCGCGCCTGGGTGATGTCCGCGACGGGAACCTCGACCCGTGTGCCCTCTTCCTCGACCACGAGATGGTCGACGCCCGTGTCGGCGAGGATGCCGCGCACGCGGCGCGGGCCTGCGTCGGTGTGGTACTTGATCGTGACCTGCTCGCCACGCGCCGCCCGGTAGTGCTCGGGGGTACGAAGGGCGCGTTCGACGCCGGGGCTGCTCACCTCGAGGAGATAGGGCCCGGGCACGTCGGCGGCTTGGTCGAGCAGCGGCGAGATCGCCTGCGTCGCGTTGGTGATGGCCTCGAGGTCGACGCCGCCTTCCTCCCTCGTGACCGTGACGCGCAAGGTGCGGGCGCCCGCCGCTCCCAGCATCTCGACGTCGTAGACGTCGAGGCCGAGGCGCGCGAGCGCGGGCGCGACGGCACGGCGCACTGCGTCGACCTGCTGCTCGCCGGTGCCCATCGCCTCGCTCGTGTCCTTTCAAGAAAAAACGTGGGCCATAGGCCCACGTGCCCTCCCAGCAGGGGACCCCCGCCGGACGCGCCGGATACAACCGAGTCATTGTAGCGCGCCGCGCGTACGCCGGACCCGGCAGAAACGGGATGATTCGCTCAGCCGAACATCTCGCGCAGCTCGGCCGGCGGCACGGTCTCGAGCTGCGAGTAGGTGCAGTCGTCCGGATCCTTGTCGGGCCGCCAGCGCCGGAAGCGCGCGTTGTGCCGGAAGCGGCCGTTCAACAGTCCCTCGAACTCCACCTCGGCGACGCGTTCGATGCGCAGTGGTTCCCAGGAGAGGTCCTTGTTGGCGTTCCACCGGCTCGGGCCACCCGGCATGCGCTGCCCCTGCGTCGCGGCGTCGTGCACCGCCACCGCCCAGTCCTTCCACGGGTGGTCGTCGAGCGCATGTGCGCGCAGCGGCTCGATGTCCTCTTGCAGTTCGGTGCGCAGCTTCGCGGCCATGCCGCTCGCGACACCGACATGATGGAGAGATCCGTCGTCGTCGTAGAGGCCGACGAGCAACGAGCCGACACCGTTTCCGTCCTTGTGGACGCGATAGCCCGCGACCACGCAGTCACACGTGCGCTCGTGCTTGACCTTCACCATTGCGCGCTGGCCGGGGTGGTACGTGTCCGTGAGCGGCTTCGCGACGACACCGTCGAACCCCGCGCCTTCGAAGCGCTTGAACCAGTCGGCTGCCACATCACGGCTCATGGTCGCGGGAGTGACGAACAGTGGCTGACGGGCGTTGCCGAGCATCTTCTCGAGCGCGGCGCGCCGCTTCGAGAACGGCACGTCGAGCATCGACTCGTCACCGAGCGCCAGGACGTCGAAGGCGACGTACGACGCGGGGATTTCGGCGGCGAGCTTCTTGACCCTGGACTCGGCGGGGTGCTGCCGGAGCTGCAGCGCGTCGAAGTCGAGACCGCGCTCGTTCGACACGACGAGCTCGCCGTCGAGGACGACCCGCTCGGGCAACTGTTCGAGCATCGGCTCGCGCAGCTCGGGAAAGTAACGCAGGAGCGGCCGCTGGTTGCGTGACTGCAGATCGAGGTCGTCGCCGTCGCGAAACACGACGCACCGGAATCCGTCCCACTTCGGCTCGTAGAGCACCTCGCCACCGGGCGGCAGCTCGCGCGTGAGCTTGGCGAGCATCGGCTCGAACGGCGGGTTCAACGGCAAGGCCATCGCGGCCCGACGCTACCGCCGGCCGTCGAGAGGACGGGCTCGGCGTCAGATGAGTCGTCGATCGGACGCCCAGCGGGCGAGCTGGTGACGGCTCGAGAGCTGGAGCTTGCGCAGGACCGACGACACGTGGGTCTCGACGGTCTTCACCGAGATACCGAGATCGCGCGCGACCTCCTTGTACGCGTAGCCCCGCGCGATCAGCCGCAGCACCTCACGCTCACGTGGCGTCAGCTGCTCCAACTCGGGGTCGGCCGCGGGCGGCGCCGCGCCCGCGAACGCATCCAGCACGAACCCTGCCAGCCGCGGCGAGAACACGGCGTCGCCTTCGCGCACGCGGAGGATCGCGTCGACGAGATCGACCGGTGCGATCGTCTTCGTCACGTAGCCGCGCGCGCCGGCGCGGATCGTGGCGATCACGTCTTCGGGCGCGTCGCTCACCGACAACGCGAGGAAGCGCACGTCCGGATGCGACGCGCCGACTTCACGGATGACGCGCGCACCACCACCGGCGGGCATGTGCACGTCGACGAGCACGACCTGGGGGTTCCGCTCGCGGATCATCTCGATCGCAGCGTCGACCTCGGAGGCGGCGCCGACGACGTCGACGGCGTCACCGAGCTCGGCGCGCACGCCCGAGAGAAACAGCTGGTGATCGTCGACGAGGAAGACCGTCGCGCGGCTCATGTGGTCTCGACGACCCGGGCGCGCGGGAGCACGAGCTCCACGTCGGTCCCCTCGCCGGGCGTCGATCGCACGGCCGCGTGCCCGCCGGCACGAGTCATCCGTCCGACGATGGAGTTCCTGATGCCGCCGCGGTCATCCGGAACGCCCCCAAGCTCGAAGCCGCTCCCGCGGTCGCGTACGAAGATCGTTGCTTCGTCCGCTTCCACCTCGAGATACACCGACACGCTGTTCGCACCCGAGTGTTGCGCCGCGTTGACGATCGCTTCCCGAGCGGCGAGCACCAACGCCTCCATGCCGTCGAACGGACAATCGCGCACGCGCACGACCTCGACCGGGACACCGCGTTCGGCCTCGACGGCAGCGGCGACCTCCTCGAGGGCGACACCCAACGAGGCCGAACCGTTCGTGTCCGCCGGCCCGCCGCCAGCGAGCAGCCAGCTTCGCAGCTCGCGCTCTTGCATCCGCGCGAGTCGCACCACCTCGCGCGGGTCGTTCGCGCGCCGTTGCACGAGCGCGAGGGTCTGCAACACCGAGTCGTGCAGGTGTGCTGCGACCTCGGCGCGTTCGTCGGCGCGGATCCGCTCGCGTCTCT
>DASQHW010000132.1:0-2247 GCA_035631895.1 Acidimicrobiia bacterium
CGATGTACGAAGCGAGTTGCAGCTGGCCGCCGGCCGCGAAGATCGAGTCGGCATGCTCATCGGCGAGCCCGTCAACGTGCGCACGCACGACTGGAAACGCCCGGCCCGCGATGTCGTCGGCGAAGGCAGGCCAGTCCACACGATCGACGAGCTGCGCGAGGGTCATCGTTCGATCAACCGTCCATCGCCGAGGTCGACGGTCTGCCCACACCGGAGGTCCTCGAGCGCCTCGAGGACCCGCTGCTCGTCGTCGAGGTCTGCACATCGAGCAGCGAGACCCGCGACTTTCCAGTTGCGCCGCGCCGCTCGTATCGCCTCGCGATGCCGTCGCTCCGTAGCGCGCTCGCCAGAGTCGAATCAAAACAACCTCATCGTGTCGTCATCGCGCTTCGCCCTCGTGCGACCTCGGTCGCTGCCACAACTGTGAGCAATCCGTGAGCATCATTGGTCGCATATGCGTCGCCTAAAGCGCGAGCGTGCGCGCTGACCTGCGGCTTTGTGGTCGGGCTGGCGAGATTCGAACTCGCGGCCTCTTGACCCCCAGTCAAGCGCGCTAACCAAACTGCGCCACAGCCCGTGAGCCGCGTGAGTGTAGCGCTCGTTGTCGCGGCGGTCCGTTGCGGGAGCGTCAGACCGGCGGTACGCCGTGGCGCTTGCCGAATTCCTCGCGCACGCGACCGGCCCCGAGGATCAGGCGCTGCGAGACCTCTCGGCGCAGATCTTCGGGTTGGACAACCGCGTCGACGACGAGCTCCGCCGCGAGGTGCACGAGATCGACATCTTCTTCGTACTCCCGCACGCGGGCCGCGATGAATTCGGCGCGCTCCTCGGCGTCCTCGATCGCATGGATACGGTTGTAGAACACTGCGTTGACCGCCGGCTCCGGGCCCATGACCGCGATCTGCGCGGTCGGCAGTGCCAGGCACGCTTCGGGATCGAAGGCGGGACCACACATCGCGTAGAGACCCGCGCCGTATGCCTTGCGCACGATCACCGAGATCTTCGGGACGGTCGCCTCCGTGACGGCGGTGATCATCTTCGCGCCGTGCCGGATGATGCCCTGGCGCTCGACGGTGGAGCCGATCATGAAGCCCGGTACGTCTGCGAGGAACAGGAGCGGCACGTTGAACGCGTCGCACAGCCAGATGAACCGCGCGGCCTTGTCCGCGGAGTCGACGAACAAGACGCCGCCGAGGTGCATCGGGTTGTTGGCGACGATGCCGACCGGCATGCCCTCGAGACGCGCGAAGCCGATGATGAGCTCCTTGGCCCACAAGGGCTTGAGCTCGAGGAAGGAGCCTTCGTCGACGAGCGCATCGAGCACCTTGTGCATGTCGTACGCGCGGCGCGCCTCGGTCGGGACGATGTCGCGAATCGGCCGGGCATCCGCCCGCGGTGGGCGCGCATCGGCGACCGGCGGAGGTTGAAGCCAGTTCGTCGGGAGATAGGAGAGGAAATGGCGCGCAGCTCCAATCGCGTCCTCGTCGGATGCGCAGAGGTTGTCGCCGCAACCGCTCACGGTTGCGTGCATCCGCGCGCCACCCATCTCGTCGAGTGACACCTTCTCCCCTATCACCACCTCGGCCATGCGCGGCGAGCCGAGATACATCGACGCGTTGCCCTCCACCATGAACACCGCGTCGCAGAATGCTGGGATGTACGCACCGCCCGCCGCCGACGGCCCGAAGAGACAACAGACCTGCGGGACCTTCCCAGACAAGCGCACTTCGTTGGCAAAGATCCGGCCCGCGCCGCGGCGGCCGGGGAACAGCTCGACTTGATCGGTGATGCGCGCGCCCGCCGAGTCGACGAGGTAGACGACCGGCATCTCGTGCTGCAGCGCGTGCTCGGTGAGCCGAACGATCTTCTCGACGGTGCGCGCACCCCACGAACCCGCTTTCACCGTCGGGTCGTTGGCCATCACACATACGGGTCGTCCGTCGACGCGGCCGATGCCTGTCACCACACCGTCGGCCGGGAGGTCTCCCGCGAGCGCGTTCGCGAGCAGCGCGTTCTCCACGAAGGAGCCCTCGTCGAGCAAGAGCGCGAGCCGGTCGCGCACGAACAGCTTGCCCTGCCGCGCGAGCTTCTCGCCTTCCTTGGCGAGATTGCCCTGCCGCGCTCGTTCCGCATACTCGTGGATGCGGTCGGCGTCGCTCATGACGCGTACCGCCGCGTACGCGGCCCGGCGTGCAGGAGGGCGCTCGGAAGCTCGCGGCCGACGATCTCCTGCGCGAGCTGGGCACA
>DASQHW010000133.1:0-2716 GCA_035631895.1 Acidimicrobiia bacterium
GCCGACGCCGAGCCGTACGAGCTCCGGCAAGTGCTCGCCACGGTGCGCGACGCGTTGGCAGCCGAGGGCTTGCACGTCTCTCGCCGTGCCCCTCTGCGCGTACCTCGCTCGGTCGGAGTGTTCGCGGAAAGGGTCGACGCCGCGCTTCAGGCAAGCGGCCGCTACGCGGCAGCGATCCATGTGCTCGGTGAGCTCAAGGACACGATCGCCTGTGACATCTCCAGCGCGCGCGACGAGCTCGGCTACGAGCCGGAGGTGTCGCTGCTCGAAGGCATGCGTGCGAGTGTGCGCTTTTGCCTCGAACGAGGGTGGAGGCTCTGATGAGCCGGTCCGTGCTCGTCACCGGTGGCAGCGGCTACTTCGGCAGCCTCCTCGCCGAGCGCGCGCTCGAGCAGGGAGACGCGGTACGCATCTTCGATGTGAACCCTCCGGCCCCGGGCACCTCGGCCGAGTACGTGCGGGGCGACGTGCGCGATCGTGGCGCGCTGCGTGCGGCGTGCGAGGGCGTCGACGTCGTGTTCCACAACGTCGCGCAGGTGCCACTCGCAAAGGATCGTGCGCTCTTCGACGCCGTAAACGTGACCGGCACCGCACACATGCTCGTGGCGGCGCGCGCGGCCGGCGTGGCAAAGATCGTGCACACGTCGTCGAGCGCGGTGTTCGGGATACCGGCGCACAACCCGGTCACCGAGGCGACACCGGCATGCCCACTGGAGGCCTACGGGCGCGCCAAGCTCCGAGCCGAGCTGCTGTGCCACGACGCCGTGGGCAGTGGCGTCGACGTCACGATCATCCGTCCCCGCACGATCCTCGGTCACGGCCGTCTCGGCATCATGGCGTTGCTGTTCGAGTTCGTTGCCGACGGTGCACCGGTGTTCGTCCTCGGCGGGGGCGCCAATCGCTACCAGTTCGTGCACGCGGTGGATCTCGCCGACGCGTGCATGCGGGCGGCGGACCGCGCCGGACCGTCGGTGTACAACATCGGCGCCGCAGAATTCGGCACGATGCGCGAGACGCTGCAGGCGCTCGTGGACCACGCGAACTCCGGCTCACGCGTCCGCACGCTGCCGATTGCACCGGCACGCGTGGCAATGCGCGTGCTCGCCGGCGGGGGACTGGTGCCGTTCGCGCCGTACCACTGGTTGTTGTTCGGCGAGTCGCTCTACTTCGACATCACCAAGGCGCGTACCGAGCTCGGATGGGAGCCCAAGCACTCGAACGTGTCGATGCTGATCGAGTCTTACGAGTGGTTCCTCGAGCATCGTGAGCAGCTCGGCGCGACCGGCGGATCGCACCATCAGTCGCCGGTGAGGCCCGGATTGCTCCGCGTCCTGAAGATGCTCCCGTGATCGATGATTGAAGAACGCGCCGCGCCACGCGTCCCGACACCCGTCGCCGCGCTCGTTGCGGTCCTGTCGATTCCCCTCGTCATCGCCCTCGTCGTGCTGCACCAGCCGCGCTGGTACCCGCTGCTCGACTGGGCACAGACCGAAATCCGGGTGCGCGACGTGATCAGCAGCCATCCGCCGCTGATCGGGCTGGCGGGTCGCATCGGTCCGTTCGGCGTGAACGGAGGCAGCCATCCCGGGCCGCTGAGCTTCTACGCGCTCTGGCCGTTCTGGCGCCTGTTCGGCGCATCGGCATACGGGTTGCAGGTGGGGAACGTCGCGCTCGACATCGCCGCGATCGGGCTCTCGCTGTGGATTGCCTTCAGGCGCGGCGGCGCCGTGCTCGCGCTGTCGATCGCGGTCGTGCTCGCAGTGCTGCTGCGGGCCTACGGGCCCTTCATGCTGACGTCGCCCTGGAATCCGTACCTCCCCGTCCTCTGGTGGTTCGTCTTTCTGCTCGCGGCGTGGTCCCTGCTCGCTGCCGATTTTGCGATGCTTCCCGTCGCAGCGTTCGCAGGGTCCTTCTGCGTGCAGACGCACATCTCGTATCTCGGATTGATCGGGGGCCTCGGCGTGCTCGTCCTCGGGACGATCACGTACTCGCTGTTCCGCCGGCGCTACGACCCCGTGTCGCGCCGCAAGCTCCGGCGATGGGGCGCGGTCGCGGTCGGCCTCTTCGTCGTGTTCTGGACGCCACCGGTGATCGACCAGGCCGTCCACTCGCCCGGCAACATCACGGTCATCCGCGAGTACTTCGGCAGTCCGCCGGACCCACCTATCGGTCTTCGTGACGGACTCGACGCGCTGCTCACCCAGCTCAACCCCTTCAAGCTCTTCGGCGCCCAGCTCGTACGGGACGGGAACCAGCGCTCGGTGAGCGGCGCGACGTGGCCCGGGGCGCTTCTCGTGCTCGCGTGGGCAGCGTCGGTGGTGGCCGCGTGGCGCCTGCGCGAGAGGCTGCTGCTCCGCCTCGATGTGGTGCTGGCCGCGGCGCTTGCGCTCGGGCTCGTCTCGGCGTCGCGCATCTTCGGAAACGTGTGGTTCTATCTTCTCCTCTGGGCGTGGATCCTGGCCGCCCTGTTGCTCTTCGCGATCGCGTGGACTCTGGTGGCGTTCATTCGCACGCGTCTCGACGACGCGCGTGCTGCCAAGCTCGCCGGTGCCGGCGTTGCCGTGCTCGTGACCGGCATGCTCGCGGCCACGGCAGTGTTCGCGTCGTCTGCGTCGCACGTGAACGTCATGTCACCCCGCCTCAACGCAGAGCTCGGAGCGCTGACGCCCCCGACGGTTGCGGAGCTCGCACAGATCCGCGACCGCGGCGTGCACGG
>DASQHW010000134.1:0-2308 GCA_035631895.1 Acidimicrobiia bacterium
CGTGATGCGGCCCCTTGCTCACGAAGTCGGGGAGGATCACCTGCGGGTTGTCGGCGGTGTCCTTGTCGTCGGGCGTGACGAGCTTGCCGTCCTGGCACGAGCTCACCTGCTGGGGCACGGTCGTGGTGGTCGTCGCGCCGCCTTTGACTGTGGTGCCTGTCGCCGCGCGCGCCTTGGTCGTCGGGCTTGCCGCCTCCGCAGTCGTCGTACCGGTCTGCGCAGGCCTGACGACGGAGATCGGCTTGGCGTCGATGGACCGGCTCGCGAGCGCCTTCTTCGTGGTGGTCGTGGGCTTCACCGTCGTCGCCGACGTGGGCTTCGTTGTGGTCGTGCCGTTCGGTCTGGCTCCGACCGTGGTCGTCGTCGCGGTTGCGGGTGCGGCACTCCACGGCAGCGTCGTCACCACCTGCCGGAATCGAAGCTCCGCGGTCGCGCCGACGGTTTCGAGCGCGCGGTTGCGGTCCTTCACCCCCGGGAGGTCGACGGCGATCCGGTTGCCCTGCCGGCTGACGTCGGGCTCGGCGATTCCCAGGCCATCGACACGGTTGCGGATGATCTGCACCGCGGCGTCCAGCGTCGACAGGTCGGAGCCCTTGACCGGCACGAGCACCACCGACAGACCACCCTGGAGGTCGAGGCCGAGCTGCGGCCTGTGCGTGCCGACCAGCGTCGCCGTGAACCATCCGACGATCACGAGGACCGTGAGCGTCAACATGATGATCTTCTGCCGCACGGGTCAGCTCGCCTCCGTGTCCTCGCCGTGCGCTTCCTCGGGCACGATCCGCTGCGCGATCGCGCCGCGCGCGAGCCGGATCACCGTACCCGGCGCGATCTCGAGGTCCACGTCGTCTTCCCCGAGCCGTCTGATCCGTCCGTACATTCCGCTCGTCGTCATCACTTCGTCATTCTCGTCGAGCGCTGATTGCAGCACGCGTACTGATGCCATGCGGCGCTGCTGCGGCCTCCAGAGCAGGAAGTAGAAGGCTGCGGCCGGCAGCAGGATCAGCCAGACGACCGCGACCGCGTTCACGTGAAATGCCTCTTCCCAACGGCAGAAACAGCGCGCCAATCTACCATCGGCGCACGCCGATCCCGTCGCACGGTCTCGGGCTTAACGGTCCACGGGAACGTCGAAGGTCCGGCCCCGGTCGGTCGCGATGGCGTCCGCGAGGCGGCCGAGACGCTCCCCCCGGTTCATTCTCACCTGGCCGTGGTAGGCGCCACGGGGCAACTCCGCCCACCGCGCCGCCTCCGTCCGGGCGGCGTCTTCGAGAGCCTCCGGCGGCACCACCGTGTCGAGGAAACCGGCATCCGCGGCACCGTCGGGGTCGTAGACCCGCGCACCGACCGTGGCGTGCTGGAGATGGCGCCTCGAAAGTCGTTCCTGTGCGAGCTCGACCGCCCACCGCGGCAAGACCATGCCGATCTGTGTCTCGATCAGCCCGATACGGAACTCACCACGCGCGCCGACGCGCGCATCGGCGCCGAGCAGCAACAGCGCGCCGGCGGCGATTGCGTGACCCGTACATGCGATGACCACCGGAACCGGTCCGCCGAACATTCTGGTGATCAGCTCCCCGCCGTCGGTCACGAGCCGGCCCGCGGCTTGGGCGCCGCTGCGCATCACCTGCAGGTCGAAGCCGCCGGAGAACATCCCCGGCGTCGCGGTGAGCAGCACCGCGCCGACGTCGTCGCCGGCGTCCTCCGCGCGCGTGAGCGCATCACCGAGCCCGGCGATCACCTCCGGTGAGAGCGCGTTCGCCTTTCCGTTCGCGATCGTGACGTGCGCGATCCGATCGTGGACTTCGTACGAGACGAGATGCATGCGTTCTCCGGTCGTCGCGGCTACAAGAGCCTGGGCGCGTCCTCGGGCGCATGCAAACCGGCGTGCGCGAATGCCGCGGGCGTGGCAACCCGCCCTCTCGGCGTGCGCTCGAGGAGGCCGCATTGCATCAGGAACGGCTCGTACACGTCCTCCACGGTCTCGGTGGTCTCGCCGACTGCCACCGCGAGGGTGCCGAGGCCCACGGCGCGGCCCGCGAAGGTACGGCACAACGCATCGAGGATCGCGCGGTCGACCTTGTCCAGGCCGAGCTGATCGACCTCGAACAAGGTGAGCGCAGCACGCGCCGTCTCCGCGGTGACGCGGCCGTCCGCGCGCACCTCGGCATAGTCCCGGACGCGCTTCAGCAACCGGTTGGCGATGCGCGGCGTCCCGCGGGACCGGCGGGCGATCTCGTCCGCTCCGTCGATCTCCAGCTCGACACCGAGAATGGTCGCGGCCCTGCGCAGTATGGCGGCGCTGCCC
>DASQHW010000135.1:0-4066 GCA_035631895.1 Acidimicrobiia bacterium
CCTCGGTGCCGGCTACCGCGTCCCGCTCGCGGGCGTGATGTTCGTCGCGGAAGCGACCGGCAGACCGGGCTTCGTGGTGCCCGGCCTCATCGCGGCCGTCGTCGCGGAGCTGATGATGGGCCGCTCGTCGGTGACCACCTACCAGCGGCCGGCCACGGAGCCCGAACCCGCGCCGATCGCTGCCGTCGCTACCGACGGCGCCGGTCACCGTCGCGGCGCGCAGGCGATCTCCTCCTACACCCGCTCGCTCCTCACAAGGAGGCACCCACGATGAAACGCATCGTCGTCGGCATCGATGCCACCCCCGCCATGGCACCGGTCGTCAACTGGGTCGAGCGCTTCGCGGCAGACGTCGGCGTCCATGTCGACGTCGTGCACGTGGTACCGCGAAGCGTCCTCATGGCGATCTCGAGCATGCAGGCCAACAGCGACGCATACCTGAAGAACATGCGGGCACAGCTCGAACGCGACGTACTCAGGCCGTTACGCGCCCTCGCCATTCCCGCCGCGTTGCACGTCGAGCGGGGCGATCCCGCACACGAGCTCGCGCGGTTCGCCCGACGCAGAGACGCGGATCTCGTCGTGATCGGCGGACCCGACCACAACGCCTTGCATGACGTCGTCGTCGGTGGGCTCGCACGGCGGCTGGAACACCACGCCAGCATGCCGGTCGTGATCGTCCCACTCAAACGGGTGCGCACCCATGCCAGTCCCTGAGCGCACGTCGCAAGAACGCGTTCCCGGCAGCGCGCTGCGCGACCCGTTGCATCTCGGCGAGCTCCTCCGGCGATCGAGCGGTGCCTACGTCGAGCTCATCCCCCAACTCCACGACTGTGAACAACGAATCGCACAGTTGATCGGCGACCGAGCGACCCGGCCGTGGAACGACAGCGAGCACGGCGCGTATCTCCGGCTTCGCCACCGCGAGCAACAGCTCCGCCGGCGCGTGCAGCGGGCTCGGCGAGTCTTCGACCGCGTCCGTATCCGCCTCCGCGACCTCCAACACCCGCAATGAGCCTGCATCCCGACCAGACCGACGCGGCGATCGACTCGCTGATGCACGACAGCCGGCGGCTCCTCACCGTGGCGGCACAGTCCCTGCAGTACACGAGCGCCGACCTCAGCCTGATCGAATTTCGCGCGCTCGTCATCCTGGCGACGCGGGGCCCGCAACCACTCGGGTCCCTTACCGCGTTCCTCGAGACGAGCGCCGCGCCAATCTGCAGCCGCCTCGTCGTGCGCGGCCTTGCGATCCACGCGCCCTCGGCGACGACGCCGCATCACGCAGTGGTCGCGCTCTCGACAGCAGGCCACGCCCTGATCTGCGATGTCACCAAACGGCGGCGCCGGGCAATCCGCGAACAGCTGCGCGAACTGCCGCCCTCGAGCTTGCGCGGCCTGGCGAACGCGTTTCGAGCCTTCGCCGCCGCCTGCGACGAGCCCATCCCGCCCCACACCCTGTACCACTGAGATTGCAAACGATCGAGTCGTAAACCCGTTTGCTCGCACCAGGTCAATACCTGTAGAGGCTCGGAGTGCGATCTCGACGTCGTTCGTCGTGCGAGTCGCAATGACGACCACCTCAGGAGCACGATGATGTCGAGCATTCAACGCGTCGAATCGCGGTCGCATGCCGGTTCACCCGCACCTTCCTGTGACGGTGTTGCGGTGGTGACCGGGCTGACCCTGAGCTACGCCTGCATGGCGACCTGCTTGCGACGCCGCAGGATTCGATGGCGCTCTCGCTCTGACGCTCCACCCCAGACGCCATGGTCGATCTGGTTGTTCAGCGCATAGTCGAGACACTGCTCACGCACGGGACAGTGCATGCACACACGCCGGGCCGCGTCGACACCGGCACCGGTGGACGGGAAGAAGTCCACGGAACTTGCGCCGTAACAGAGCCCCCGCACCATCCACGCGTCGATCTCGTCCACGGTCCCTCCCCGTCGGCGGTGGTCCGCGTGATCGGGCAACTACCCGCATGACCGCGCCCCTGAACTTCGAGAGCCGTGCCATTCGCCGTTTGGTGCTCGGCATCTCTGACCCCGTGCGTGCCAGGTGTTGCCATCGCCGCAGCACAAGACCCGCAGGTATCCTCAACGCGGTACGGCCCAGACGTTCGCCGTGCAGGACCTCGTGGTCGAGACATCGCCATGAGATGTCGTGCTGACGCGGACGTTCGTTTGGCTTGGTGGGGAGTCGATGTGGTGAGCGGTCGCCGGGGGCGCTTTCGGCGAGGGTTGTCGGTCTTGTTGGCGGTTGCCGCGGGCGGCGCCGTCGGCGGTTCGTGGGTCAGCGCCACGTCGTCGCGCGCCGTTGCGTCGAGCGGCGTGACTGTGACCGATTACGCCGTACCCGGGAGCGATCCGTGGGGCACGGCGTTCGACACCCTTGGGCGTGTGTGGGTCGCGCTTCCGGGCTGCGACGCGTCGCCGAGCTGTCCGAGCGGGACACCACCCGGGAACCTCGGGCTGTTCGATCCGGCCGCCGGCAGTTGGACGACGGTCGTGTCGTTGCCTGCCGGATACGGCCAGCCGCTGTTCGTCGCGGTCGATGCGCTCGGCAAGGTCTGGTTCACGATGCCGGTCACGAACACGATCGGTGTATACGACCCGCTCACTGCCACGGTGACACAGTGGCCGGTCCCGACCGTCGCGGCCGGTCCATGGGATCTGGTGATCGACACGGTCGGGAAGGTCTGGTTCACCGAGCATTACGTCAACAAGATCGGGTCGTTCGATCCCGTGACGCACGCCTTCCGCGAGGTCGCGACTGCGGCGACGAACAGCAACCCGTATGGGATCACCGTCGACGCCAAGAACAACGTGTGGTTCACGGAGAACACCGACGCGGTCGCCGCCATCGCCGAGTACACGACGGCCGGTGCGCTCAACGAGTTCAAGATTCGTAAGACCTCGACCGCCGGGACCGGCCTGACCCCGCATCTGATCACGGTTGACGCCCAAGGAAGCGTGTGGTGGTCCGAAGGCTGGGTCAGCTCGATCGGCGTGCTGCACCTCCAAGCGGCGCGACCGGGAACCAACCGGGGCGTCACCGAATACCACTACACGCCGTCATGCCCCAGTTGTGGCTCGCACACGTCCGGGATACGCGCCGATCATCAAGGGCTGATCTGGCTCGACGACTCACTCCAGAACACGTTCGGGTCTTTCCCGGTCGGCGGTACCGCCTTCACGTTCTACAACGCACCGAGCAGCGGCGGTCATCCGCACGACGGCCTCAACGTCGACGCCCAGAACCGCATCTGGTTCGACGAAGAGTTCGCGAACCGACTCGCCGAAGCCACGCAAACCGGCTCGGGCGGCTCGACGACCACCACGTCCACCTCGACCTCGACGTCGTCCAGCTCGTCGACGTCCTCCACGTCGACCTCCACCTCGACGACCTCCACCTCGACGAGCTCCACTTCGACGTCCACTTCCACGTCGACGTCTACGACGACGACGGTGCCATCGACCGCGGTGCTCGGCACCGACACATTCCAACGGCCGGATCAGGCGCTGTGGGGCACCGCGTCGGACGGCCAGACGTGGGCCGGTGATGCCAACACCCAGGGCGCGTTCTCGATCGTCACGAACACCGGACGAGTCGCCAACAGTGCCGGCAACACTTACGGCGCGGTGCTCGGCCCCACCGCGAGCAACGAAGAGGCGTACATGACCGGGTCGATCAGCGCGTTCGCGAGCGCGAACTTCGGCGATGTGCTGCGCTGGAGTGACGGCAACAACTGGTACAAGGCTTATGTCGACGGGACAAGCCTCGTCATTCAGAAGAAAGTCGCGGGAACGACCACGACCCTGGCGTCCATCCCCTTCAGTGCGACGGCAGGCATCTCATACAGCATTCACTTCCGGGCGATCGGCTCAACACTCAGCGCAAACGTCTGGCCTGCCGCCGGATCCGAACCGAGCACATGGATGCTCACCACGACCGACAGCACCTTCGGCTCCGGTCACGCCGGCATGCGTCTACTGCCCCAGAGCGGCACCATCACCGTCACGTCTTTCCGAGCGAGCTCGCTCTGACCAATGCTGAATGCAAA
>DASQHW010000136.1:0-1819 GCA_035631895.1 Acidimicrobiia bacterium
ATCAGACGCGCCCGCGTCGCAGCCGGGGTGGTCGCGGTCGCGGTCATGACTCGCAGGTACTCACCGCGCCGACGGCGATGAGTATGTCGATGCGGTCGTCGTCGTAGCCGATGCCGCGCAGCACAGTGCGCGTGTCCTGGCCAACCGCGATCGGAGGTCCCTGGACCCGGCCAGGCGTCGCCTCGAGATCGAACAGCAGACCCGCGACATCCATGCGACCGACGAGCGCTTGTTCGTACGACGTGACCCAACCCTTCTCGACGAGCTCTGGATCATCGAAGACCGACAGCACGAAGTCGGGGTCGGCCACCTCACAAGGGATGCCGGCGCGGTCGAGGATCTCGAACCATGCGCGTCCCGTACGCGCCTTCATGTCGCCGCCGGTGAGGCGCGCGAACTCCGACACGTGCTCGTCGGTGACGAGCGCGACGCACAGCCAGCCGTCGGCCGTCTCGTGCAGCCGGTACCGATCGCCCCACCCGGTCTGTGGCGCGTCGAGGACCGGGCGGTTCGCGGGCGTGCCATCTGCATCGAGCCACGCCATCGACGCGTTCAACAGGTGCGCGTTGACGATCGACGTGTGGACGAACTGGCCTTCTCCTGTGCGCTCGCGGTGGGAGAGGGCTTGGAGGATGGCGATGGCGGAGAGGTAGCCGTTGCCCGTGTCGCCGAGCGAGGTGTTCGGCCATATCGGCATGTTGTCCGCCTCCACGCCGCCTTCCATCCAGGACGTGCCTGCGAGCGCAGCCGCGGTCTGGTCGTTGCCGGGCAGCAGCATGCGGCTCGAGTCGTGCCCACGTGTGTGACAGTAGATCAGCCGCGGGTTCAGGTGCTTGAGCGATTCGTAGTCGACGCCGAGTCGCTCCGCGGCGTCGTAGCGCATGTTGTGCTGTAACACGTCGGCGCCGCGCACCAGCTCGTGCAACACGGCGATGCCGTCGGGGTGTTTGAGGTCGATCGCGATGCTTTGCTTGCCGCGGTTGCAGGACATACCGAAACACGTCTGCAGGAAGAAGCCGTCGAAGCGCGCGTCGTTGACCGCGATGACCGTCGCACCGAGGTCGGCGAGCAGCTGCGTGCCGAACGGCCCCGCAACTGCGAGGCCGAGGTCGAGCACTACGACGCCTTCGAGCGGCGAGGTGATCGGCCGGCCTTCACCGGCCCGGACGGTTGGCGCGGTAAGCACGCGTGCGGCCTCGGCCCTCACGTCGGCGGTGTGCTCGTCGGGGCTCGCCGCGCCGCGGATTGGTGGCGCGGCGACCTTCTCGAATCCGTAGGCGTGACCCACCATGCGCATACCGTCGACTTCGACGACGCTGCCGTCGCGCTCGAACTCGGGATCGCGCAGCGCCTCCTCCGGCGACCGAACGCGCTGGACCGGCACGCCGACTTGCGCGGCGAGACGAACCCAGTCGTCGGCCGGGAATTTCGCGACGGCATCGCGCATCGCGTCGTGGAACGCGTGCAGGACTGCCATGCCCTCCGGCGCCGGTGACACGCGATGGGGCGCGTCCCGTGGCGCGCTCAGTGCCGGTCCGGGTTCGAGCTCGTCCATCTCGGCGGCGTTGAGGATGAAGCGCGGCACCGCCACCCAGTGGTGGGTCCAGCCGCCGTCGGAGCCCTTGAAGAACCCCTTGGGTGCGCGTGGGTCGAAAACCCACGAGTTGAACCCGTCGCGATCTGCGTGCTCGACACGTTGCCAGGTGCCCACAGTCGTCGCGAGTGCACCTTGGAGCATGGAGGTGTGCACGTGCTGGCCCCGACCGGTGATCTCCCGGGCGAGGAGCGCGGCATTGATCGCGACGGCCGCGTTGTAGAA
>DASQHW010000137.1:0-3457 GCA_035631895.1 Acidimicrobiia bacterium
GAGATGGCAGAGAGCGATTTCGTGGGCCTCCTGATCGACGGCGCCCGAATGGCGAGCCCGGGTCTACTCGCGCGGGCTCGGATGGCGCTCCGGCTCGCGGCTCGGCCGGTTGTCGCCGCGCTGGGCTGGCACCTCGGTGCGACACGTCATATCGGGGCTGCGGAGAGCGGATACGACCGGGCGTCCGAAGACCGAATGCTCGATGGCCTCGACTGGGAGGCCGACGGTTACCGGCTGTTCTCGGTGAGCACCCTCGCCGAATCGTCGGCTCGCGGTTGGTTCGGCCCGATGGGCGAGAGCAACGCCCTGTTCATGCCGAAGGCGATGTGGCAGGAGCTCGGCGGACTCGACGAGGAGTTCGTCTTGCCGGGGGGCGGCCTCTCGAATCACGACCTCTTCCGGCGCGCATGCGAGCTCGACGGCGCGCAGTTGATCGTCTTGCTCGGAGAAGGGACCTTCCATCAGTTCCACGGTGGCGTCGCGACGTCGGGGCGCATTCGGTGGGACGAGATGCACGCCGAGTACGTGGCTCTGCGCGGGCGCCCGTACACGCCGCCCGCCAATGAGCGGCTGTACATCGGTACGGTGCCCGAATCGACGCTCACACACATGGAGCATTCGGTTGCGTGGGCGCTCGCACACCGGGACAGGACTTCGTGAGCGGCGGAGGTGTGGGACGCGTTACACGAATTTGCTGCCTGCCGGCAGCACGATGATCTCTGTGATCGCCAGCCCGGTCTTCGTCTGACGTCCTTCGGCGATGATCATCGACCCCGTCGCGAGGTCGGTCTTGGTCGCAGGCTGGATCTTCTCGATCGTCGCGCCCGTCGTCGTGACCTTGAGCTCTTTCCCATTGGACTTGTACGTCATCGAACCCGCCGCCACGTCCGTCAGCAAGCTTCCGAGCCTCGCGTTCGCGGGGAGGACGATGATCTCTTCGGCGGAAGTGAACGAGCCTCCCTTTGGTTTCCAGACGACCCGCGAGCCTTTGGTGACGTCGGCGGCGCTGCCGGGGACCGCCTTGACGAACAACGTTCCGGTCTGGAGGCCGAGCTTCCGGCTCGTCTTGCCGTTCACCGTGACGGTCACGTTCTTCGCCGCGGTCGCGTCGACCTTCCCGATGACGCGAACACTCGTGCCTACGGCAGGGGTCTTGGCCGACCCGGTGGCGGTCTTCGCAGCCGCCTTCTGTTCTGCCTTCTTGACGTCGCTCTTCGTGCGGCTCTGCTCGACCTTGTAGCCGATGCCAAAGCCGGCGCCCAACCCGACGACGAGGACGAGCGCGATCGCGCCGAGCAATGTCGGGAGTGATTGCCGTTTGATCACGTCGCCGAAATTCGACTCCGCCACGTGTGCTCCTCGTGCCAAGGGTTCGAAGGCCGAAGGTCTACCAAATCCGCCGACGTACGAGGACGCGGGCTCGGCTTCCCGCTCCGGACAAACACGTAGAAACTGCGCGATCGGCTCAACCGTAGCGGTAGCGTGACCGGCGGGCAATTCTCGCCGCAGAAGGCACGATGAGGGCGACGAGAAGCACCGCGCCGCCGGCGATGAGGTAGTTCGTCGCCTTGTGACTCCGGCTCGTCCGTAGCTTCTCGCACTGTTTGTTCGCGTTGATGAGTCGCAACGGAACCGTCGCCCGCTTCGAGACGAGGTTGCGCGGGTCTTTTGCGCTGACGACGCTGCCGCAGTCGTATTGGTGGAAGTGGAAGTGGCGCAGCGCAGTTGTCGCGGCGACCCCCAGCAGCACGATGCCCACGAGGCCGAGGGTGGTTGCGATCGCCAGCGAGACGCGGTTCCTCATGACGTCGAAGGGGCCGACTCGCGCAGGTGACTCATTCGCCTCGTATCTCCTCGGCGGCGTGCCGGTAAGCGTCCCCGGCGTCCCCGCTCGCGTCGTCGACCAGCTTGAGCCCCGACATCGAAAGTGCGTCCAGGAGGGCGAGCACGGTGACGTCGGCGCCGTCGAGGCGGCTCAACATTCGCGTCACGCGTTCTGCGCGTTCGAGCTGATCTTCGTCGCTCACCGGGACATCATGGGGCACAACTATCCTCTCCACGCAACCCTGCACCCTCGCCGAGCCTTTCGGCGGACTCGCGGCCCATCGTGTACAGCCCAGGAGCTGCAAAACGTGACTTCGTCGGTCGAGAGGCGGGCTGTACCGAGCGGCGCGACGCCGGAGGGACGATGAGCGGCGCCGGCACCTCGGCCGCGGTCTGCGTCAGCGGCATGCACCGGAGTGGAACGTCGTTCGTCGCGAGCGCGCTGCCGGCCCTCGGCATCTCGCTCGGCGACCCCGACCGGCTCATGCGGCCGGGGCCGGACAACCCCGCGGGATACTTCGAGGTCCAGTCGATCCTCGATCTCAACCAGGAAATTCTCGCCCACCTCGGAGGCGCGTGGGACGCGCCACCCGTGCTCGATCCGGGATGGGAGCACGATCCCGGGCTCGCTCCTTTCCGCGCTCGAGCGCTCCGGATCATCGACGATTCGTTCGGCCCGGTCGATGAGCGCCCGGCGCTCATCGGCTTCAAGGACCCGCGGCTGTCGATGCTGCTCCCGCTGTGGCGGCTCGTCACGCCGATCAGGACGACGATCGTGCTCGTGCGCGATCCGGCCGAGGTCGTCGCGTCTCTCGGAGCGCGGCGATACCCCGTCGACGGGCCGCAAGCCGCGGGACTGTGGCTCCGCTACTTGTTTGCGGCGACGGCCAACGACCCGGACCACCTGATGGTGAGATACGGCGACATCTTCGACGATCTCCCGCGCACACTGGGGGTGATCGCTGCGCATCTCGGGATCGCGCCGCCCGATCCGGCTGCCGAAGCTGCTGCGCTCGCGCGCCTCGATCCCTCGCTGCGGCACCACCGGAAAGCGCAGACACCCGTCCCCGACGCTCCCGTGATCGCCCTCGCACGAGCGGTTTGGAACGACGGCGACGTCGACCTCGGTCTGCTTCCGGCCGCCGCCGCCGACGCGCTCGCGCGGGGCTGGCTGCGTCCGCCCGTCGACGGTGACCTGCTCGCACGCGCTCGTGCGATGACGGTGAAGTTGCAGGAGACACTTCGGCAACGCGACCGTCAGCTCGCGGCGCTCGAAGTCGACCGGACGGCTCGACCCGACTCCGAGGCGGTTGCGAAGACCGACGAATGACGGCGGCCCTACCAGGCGTCAGGTTCCCAGAGCGAGAGATCGCGGCCGGTCATCTTCTCGAGCTTTCGTATGTCGTCGACGAAGAACTCGTACAGCTCGCGACGTTCGTCGAGAGTCAACTCCCGGCCTTCTGCGGACGGGCGCTGTTGGTAGCTGAAGCGGACGCGTTCGAGCTCGGCCGGGACGAAGTCGGGAGCCGGGCCGACGTGGCGTAGTGCCTGGTCGAATACGCCTCGTGGGTCGTCGTCGGCGTCGTCGTGAAGCAACACCAGCAGCCGGTCGCCGAAGAACTCGACGTACGGC
>DASQHW010000138.1:0-2160 GCA_035631895.1 Acidimicrobiia bacterium
CGACCGCGACGGCTCCGCCGTCGTGCGATGCGCGATCACCGACCATCAAGAGCTCGGTCGGATGAAGCGCGAGTGAATCGGCGGCGATGCGAAAGAACTCCGCGTGTGGCTTCTGCACGCCGTGTTCGAACGAAAGCACGTATGAGTCGATGAGATGACCGAGACCAGCGGTTTCGAATTCCGGTCGTAGATCGAAGTGGATGTCGGAGACGACGCTGGTCGCGATGCCTCGTTCGCGGAGCGCTCGCAGCGTGCCCGGGACATCGGGGAAGAAAGGGTGATTCTCCGGCTCGAAGTCGAGGTCGTAGAGCACTGCCGCGAGCTCATCATCGAGCCCGGCCGCCCGGAACCAGCGCATGGTTGCTTCCCGGTGCAACGTTGCCGAGCAGTCGAGATCGTGCATGTGCTCGGCGACTTCCGCGGTCCGCGACGCGGCGTCGAGTGCCTCGACGACCGCAGGTGCGTCAGCTCGGTTCCGGCCGAGTCGTTCGAGCGCCGTCGCGATCCACCACTCGTCGGGCGGGTCCGCGACCAGTGTGCCGCGCCAGTCGAACAGCACACCACGAATCATCGGGGCAGCATGTCACGGGAGTCGAACGCCGCTGCCCGAAGTGCCGCGCGGTGCGCAAGGGCGTCGAAGAACGGAGCGGGCCGGAACCGCAGAGTCTCCTCATTTCTTCAACCAATGGGTTGACAAGGGCGCGTCGCGGACTTACCTTCCTATTCAATGACTCGGTTGAATAGCCTGACCGCGGAGCGGGACGATCAGCTGTCTCGAGCGTTCGCTGCTCTCGCCGACCCGACACGGCGCGACATGGTGGCTCGGCTCGCCGTTCGTGATGCCACGGTCGGGGAGTTGGCCGAGCCGTACGACGTCTCCATCCAAGCGGTGTCCAAGCACATCAAGGTGCTCAGCGACGCCGGATTGGTGAGCCAGCGGCGCGACGCGCAACGGCGGCCGTGTCATCTGGAGGCGGAGGTCTTCAACCTCATGACGAGGTGGATCGAGCGGTATCGCCAACAGGCCCAGGAGCGCTACGAGCGTCTGGACGCGGTCCTCGCGGAGATGCGCGGCGACGACCAACCCACTGAAAGCGAAGTTCGAAAGCGAGGAGGAGCGTCATGAACACCGGTAGCCGGTCCCAGGTGTCGATCGAAGCGGACACGGCCGTGCCCATCATCCGCATCAGCCGCGATTTCGATGCCACACCCCGCCAGCTGATGCGGGCTCACACCGACCCCGACCTGTTTGCCCGTTGGGTCGGCCCGAAGGGGATGAAGACCACGATCCTCGACTGGGACGCCACCACGGGCGGGCGCTGGCGCTACGTCGCCGGTCGCGACGGCCAGGAGTACGGCTTCCACGGTTGCTTCCACGAGGTCGGTGAGGACCGGATCGTCCAGACGTTCACCTTCGACGGTCAGCCGGACGGCGTCGCGCTCGAGACGCTGTGGTTCGAGGACCTCGGCGGCGGCCGCACGCGGCTGCACGCCCAGTCGCTGGTCGACAGCTTCGAGGGCCGCGATCAGTGGCTGGCCAGCGGCATGGAAACAGGGGTCCAGGAGGGGTACGCCAAGCTCGACGCTCTCATTGCCGAGCTCTGACGGGGCGGCGCCGCTCGCGCCATTGCGATGGTGATCGGTATCCGATCCTGAACGGAGTGCGCTGCGGTCACGTGACGTCGTGCGCGACAACGAGGAGGAGCGCGATGTCGTCTTCTTGGGTTGCACGCAGCTCGCGTAGCCGCGTCATGAATGCGTCGCCCATCTTCTCCGGGTCGGGGTTCGCGACGGCGAGGAGGAGTTCGTGGAGCGCGTCGTCGTCGAGGGGTCGGTCCCGGGTGTCGGTGATGCCGTCGGTGTAGAACACGAGAATGTCGCCCCGCTCCAGAGCGACTTCTGAACGCGACAGCTTCGGCTCGTCGATCAGTCCCAGGGGGACGCCTGGGCTCCCGAGCGTCACGGCCCGGCCACCGCGTAGGAGGACCGGTAGCGGGTGTCCGCCGGTCGCGAATTCGAACCGGACATGGTCGCGCTCGCGTATGAACCAACCGAACAGCGCCGTGCAGTAGTCCTCCGCGTGTTCTGTCATTGCCTGGTGCAGCCACAACAACGGTTCGTCCACTCGTTGGGTGTGACGCGCGCCCGTCCGGACGGTGT
>DASQHW010000139.1:0-2836 GCA_035631895.1 Acidimicrobiia bacterium
AACTCTTGGGTCGGGGACGTCGGTACCATCGTCGCATGCTGGCGCTGATCGCCCTTGCGTTCATCGTGCTCCCGCTCGTCGAGATCTACGTGATCGTGCAAGTGGGCTCCGCGATCGGCGCGCTGAACACGATCGGCCTCCTGGTGCTGTTCTCGATCGGTGGCGCATGGCTCGCCAAGCAACAGGGCTTCTGGGTGCTGCGGCGGATCCGGGAGCAGCTCGACGCGGGGCGCATGCCCACAAACGAGGTCATCGACGCGGGGCTCGTGCTGCTCGGCGCCATCCTGCTCATCTTCCCCGGCTTCGTGACCGACGCGTTCGGTCTGCTCTTGCTGTTCCCGCCGACCCGTGCCCTTGCCCGCACGTTGGTCAAGCGGCGTTTCCGGCTCCAGGTGTACGGCGGCCCGCCCGCCCGTCGCGACGACGGGCCGCCGGACGTCATCGACGTCTGAGACGGCGGGCGAACAGCTACCTGTCGCCCAGCGGCCGGAGGAGCTCGGGCACGACCGGGCAGTCGACGCGGGCGGCCGCCTCCATGGTGCGCTCGACGCCGCGGGGGCCGGCCAACCGATCGAAGCGTTGCAGCGAGATCTCCTCCAGGCCCTCTTCGGAGGAGGACGTGACCATGTCGTACAAGCGGCCGGGCAGGACGCGGCCGACGCCCCCAACGAGCCAGATCTCGGTCGCCGCGCCACCGATCGTCCGCAGCGCGTCGGCGGTGCCGGTCGGCACGAGCGCGTGCTCGGGCCCGACGGCGGACGCCGGCACGAGGAGGCGCGCCACGCGACCGAGCACCGGATCCCACGGGTCGACGATGCGCACGCTGTGATCGCTGCGGCGCCGCCGCAGGGCCCGAGTGGGGTCGACCCCTTCGACGCGCACTGCGACTGCCTCGATGTCGAACCGCTCGATCATCGCCTCGTCCACCGCCTCCGGCCAGCCGATCGCGGCCACGATCTCACCGTCGTCGAGGAGGGGAAGGGTCGCGCCCAGGCGTTCGCCGGTGTGATCGGTCTCGAGCTCTCGGACCGCGAGCGCTGCTGCCGTTGCCGGCTCGGCCGCCGCAAGGATGCGCGCGCAGGCCCACCACAACGGTGCGTGCGTCCGATGGTGCGCGAGCACACGCCGGCATGCCACGACCAGGGACGCGGGCTCGTCCGCGAAGCCGGCCAGCGCATCGGCGGCCTCTGCCGCGAGGTGTTCGTCGTCGACGCTCCGGCGCGTGACGGCACGCAGGCGCTCCGCAGGTGTCACGTCACCCCACATACGCGGATCCTACGGCGAGTCACCGACGGCGTCCCCGTAGGTCGTCGTGGCCCTGAGCTCCGACGTCGCGTCGTCGAGCGCCGCGAACGCCTCGGCGCGTCTGGTCAGCACGTCGACGCTGCCTCCGAGCTGCAGCCGTCCCCGGGCCAGTGCCGTCTGCGCGTTCTCGCTCCCGCGCGCGATCGCGGTCGCGGTGCGGTAGTCCGTGCTGAGCCGGAGGTCCGGCGGCATGTCGTGATCTTCACCGGCCGAGACCCGAGCGGCATGGCCGCCCTCGGCGTCGACCCAAACCCGGTAACGCACTTCGCCGAACTCCGGCACGCCGCGCACGACCTGCTCGATCACCAGCGGCGCCACCGCGGTGACGGAGGCCGACCCCCGCAGCGCGTCGTCGAGGGCGTCCACCCATGCGTCGGAGAGGTACTCGGGCACGCCGTCAGGCTACGGCCGTCCGGATCGGCCGGGTGTGCCCGCCTAGCCTTCCCCCGTGGTCGCGCACGCTCGGCATCCGAAGACTCCACGGCATCGCGTCGCGACTCCGTTGCCTCGCTCGCCGCGTCGTCCGACTACCGTCGAATCATGACGCAGACGGGACGGCAGGAAGCCACGTTTCCGCCGTCCCTCCTGCCGGTCGCGACTCGCGTCGAGGCCCGTCTCGCGTCGTTGCTCGACGCCGAGCTCGCCCGGTGGCGCGCGGTGGATGTCGCGCTCGCAGAACCGATCGAGAAGCTCCGCAGCTTCATCGACGCGGGTGGCAAGCGACTCCGGCCCGCGTTCTGTCACTGTGCGTACGTCGGTGCCGGCGGCGACCCGGAGGATCGCGTCGCCGCCGACGCGGCTGCCGCGCTCGAGCTCGTGCACACCTTCGCGCTCGTGCACGACGACGTGATGGACGGCTCCGAGACTCGACGCGGTCACGATGCCGTGCACCGCCATTTCGTCCACCGTCACGCGCACGCGGCGTGGCGGGGAGAGCCACGGCGATTCGGCGAGGGCATGGCGATTCTCGTCGGCGACTTCGCAATCGTCTACGCCGACGTGCTGATGCGGAACGCCCCGCTCACCGCGCGGGAGGTCTACGACGAGCTCCGCATCGAGCTCTGCGTCGGCCAGTCGCTCGACCTCATGGGCACCGCGACCGCGAACACCGAACGCGCGCTCGCGCACCGGATCGCCACGTTCAAGTCGGGCAAGTACACCGTCGAGCGGCCGCTGCACCTTGGCGCCGCGCTCGCAGATCGGCTCGACGCGCTGGGCCCTTCGCTCTCGGCCATCGGGCTCCCGCTGGGACGCGCGTTCCAGCTGCGGGACGACGTGCTCGGCGCGTTCGGAGATGCGGAGGTCACCGGGAAGCCCGTCGGTGACGACTTGCGCGAGGGCAAGCCGACGCCGCTCGTCGCGTCGGCATACGAGCGAGCGACCGCGACCGACCGGGACGCGCTGGCGCGTCTCGGCGCGATGGACCTCGATCTCGATGACGTGCGCGCGCTCCAGGACGTCTTCGTGCCCACCGGTGCACTGGACGAGATCGAGGGGGAGATCGGCCGGCTGGTGACGACCGCGCGCATTC
>DASQHW010000140.1:0-4582 GCA_035631895.1 Acidimicrobiia bacterium
GGTGCCCACGTCGACGATCGTGCGCACGGCGGAGGCCCGCAGGGCCGACAGCTCGTCGCGATCAATCTCGACGGTCCGGCCCTTCCCGATGACACGCGCGAGCGTCACTGCGCGTCCGCAACGGCGAGCACGCGCGCGTACGCCTCCTTGCGGCTGACACCGGGAAGGTCGGCAAGCGCGAGTGCAAGCGTCCTGCTCGTGACGCCTTGCTCGAGCAATGCACGCACCAACCGATCCAGCTGTGCATCGGTGTCCGCGTCGGCAACTCTCACGGCATTCGCGGGCGGCGCAACCACCAGGGTGAACTCCCCGCGCGCGTCCTCGGTCGCGTGGCGCTCGGCCAGCTCCCGCACGGTCCCGCGCCGGAACTCCTCGAAGACCTTCGTGACCTCGCGCCCCGCGCATACGCGCCAGTCCGGGCACACCGCCGCGAGGTCGGCAAGGAGCGCGCCGACGCGGTGCGGTGCCTCGTGCAGCACGAACGTCTCGCGCCTGTCCGTCAACCGGCGCAGCTCCGCCTGGCGTGCTGCGGAGCGCCGGGGGAGAAAGCCGACGTACGTGAAACGGTCGATCGCCAACCCCGACGCGCTCAGGACCGCGAGCAGCGACGAGGGTCCCGGGACGGGCGTCACCTCGAATCCCGCGTCGAGCGCCTTGCTCACGACGACATAGCCGGGATCGCTGAACAACGGAGTGCCCGCATCGCTCACCAATGCAACCCGCGCCCCCTCGGCCATCCGCGCGATTGCTTCGTCGCTCCGGGCCGCTTCGTTCGCATCGTGGTAGCTGGCGACCGAGCCGCGGAGGTGGAGGCCCCCTCGTTGCGCGAGGTCCCGGAAACGTCGCGTGTCCTCGGCGAGCACGACGTCCGCCGCTTCGAGCACGCGCCGCGCACGAGGCGACAGGTCGTCGTCATTGCCGATCGGGACGGCGACGACGAACAACACTCCGCGCCCTTCCCGGTCGAGCTGCCGCATCGTGACGTCGAGCACGGCATTCGGGTCGGCGAGTGCACCGACGAGCTCGCGATCGATGTCGGCCGCAATCTTCGTCGAGTCGAACGCGAACGTGCGACCTCGCAGCGCCGGCCCGCGCCGGAACACCAATGAGTCATCGCCTACGAAGAACGGCGTGACCGTCGCCGTGAAGGTGTCGCTGAGCCGACCGCACTCCAGGGTGACCTCCACCACTCCCCGTAACGCGAGCAACGCGCCATCGTCGTGATTGCTGTCGACTCCCAACACGCACGTCGCGCGCCGGGTCACCTGGTGCTCTCGCGTCAGCTCCAGCGTCTTGCCGTGTGTCCCTGCGATGGCGGAATGGCCCCGGCACTGGAACGACACGGACACGCGGTCAAGCTACCGGTGGGCCGGCTTGTGACCGGTGCGCTCGAGTGCAACCCTGAATGGGTGACCGACCTTGCCGCCGCCGCCATCCTCTCGCGGATCGGGACCGACGCACGCACGTTCGCCCGCAACGATCTGTGCGAGAGCCCGACCCTTGATCGCTTCGTCTCGGGCCTCGCCCGCGTCATGCGGACAGCCCGCTACACCCAGCTCGACGCGCCCGATGCCGACACCAACGTCGTGCTCCACTCCGTGGACCCCGCCGCGACGCGTCCTTACCGGCGCAAGGCCGCGCCCACGTTCGTCGTCGCGATTGCAGAGCTCCCTGCACCACCCGACGACATGTTGCGCGAGGGGTACCCGCTGCTCGTTCGTGGTCTGGCGAACCTGTGCGTGATGGTGAGTGACACGCGTGACGGGTTGGCCGTCCGGTTCGTGACGCTCGAGCAGGGGATGTACGGGGTCGGTCCGGGGCTTCCGGACGAGGAGCTGCTCGAACGCGTGTTCACGCGTCTCGAACCGCTCGCGTCGTCACAGCTCGTCATCGCCAACGACTTCGTCACCGATCTGCCCGCGCGCCTGTGGGACGGTGACACCCAGACCGCACAGATGCTGGGCGCGGGACGTGCGCTCGAATCGCTCGACCTGTTGCCGGCGCCGTTCCCCATCGAGGAGATCCTCGGTCCACGCGACCTCCGACATGTGCAACTGCTCTACGGGATCGGCGGCCTGTCGTACGGCAATGTGAGCGCGCGCTATCAGGGCAACGACCTGCACGGCGTTCCCGATCCCGACGGCCCGGTGTACTGGATGAGCGCGAGTGGTGTGGACAAGAGCGATCTCAGGCTGATCGGCGAACACATCCTGCTCGTGCGCGGCTACGACCCCGAGCGCGACACGATGGTGCTCTCGGTACCGCCCGACGTGAAGAGCCGGCGCGTCTCCGTCGATGCGATCGAGCACTGGATGATCTACCGGGAACACCCGGAGGTCGGTGCGATCCTGCACGTGCACGGGTGGATCGACGGGACGGTGTCCACCGACGTGAACTACCCGTGCGGCACGTTGCAGCTTGCCGCGTCCGTGGCTGATCTCGTGCGCGCGGCACCGGATCCCTCTCGCGCGGTGGTCGGGTTGCGCAACCATGGGCTGACGATCACGGGTCACAGCCTGGACGAGATCTTCGAGCGGGTGGGCGCCAAGATCGTGCCGCGCGTGCCAATGGAATGAGCTCGCGAGTGTTTCGCTCGGCAAGGAGCGGGGAATTCGCACGTTGTGAAGGTCGGTCTGGTCCTCGGTGCGGGCGGTGTGGTGGGTGCCGCCTATCACGCGGGCGCCCTGACCGCGCTCGAGCAGGACCTCGGGTGGGATGCGCGTACGGCCGACGTCATCGTCGGCACGAGCGCCGGCTCGTTGATTGCCGCGTTGTTGCGTTCGAATGTCCCCGCGAGCGACCTCGCGGCGTGGACCGTCGGCGCGCCGCTCTCACCCGACGGCACCGCGCTGGCCGACGCGCTGCACCCCGAATTCGATCCGGTGTCGCTCCGGATGTTCCTGCGCATGCCGCGGGTGCCTCATCCGCAGGCCGTGTGGTCCGCGCTTCGCAATCCGCTCCGCTTCGACCCCATGAGGGCCCTCGTCACCCACCTTGCCGATGGCAAGCGTTCACTGGGTGAACACATCGAATTCCTCGGGGACGGCTGGCCGGGCAAGACGACGTTCGTGTGCGCATGCCGCCGTCGCACGGGGCGTCGCGTGGTCTTCGGGCGCAGTCGAGTCCCCGACGACGGGCTGCCTGCAGCGGTCGCTGCATCGTGCGCGGTGCCCGGCTACTTCGCGCCGGTGGTCGTCGACGGTGAGCAGTACATCGACGGCGGCATCGGCTCGTCGACCAACGCCGACACGGTGCGTGATTGCGACCTCGACCTCGTGATCGCAGTTTCGCCGATGTCGACAACCGCGACGCTGCCGCGATATTCGCTGGAGCGTCTGCTGCGCGCCCGCGCAGGTGAGCAGCTCCGGCGCGAGCTGTCATTGCTCGAACACAAGGGCATCCGCACGGTCATGCTCGAGCCCGGCGAGGAGGTGCTCTCGCACACGACGGCCGACTTCATGAGCGAAGCCCACGTGAACGACATCGTGGCGGCCGCGTTCCTCGAGACCGGCGCACAACTACGCGAGCCGGAGCGGGCCGCCGCGCTCGCGGGCTTGGGCCCGCCGCACCGCCACGTCGCGGCGTGAGGCCTCGCTACGCGACAGGGCTGGTCACCGCGAGCACGTTCGACTCGTGGTTCAGGAGCCACCGCTTGTAGTCGGTGCCGTACGCGTATCCGCCGAGCGCGCCACCACTGCGCACGACGCGGTGGCACGGCACGATCAACGTCACCGGATTCGCCGCGTTCGCCATGCCGACGGCGCGTGAGGCACTCGGACGACCGACGCGGCGCGCCAACTCTCCGTAGGAGATCGTCGACCCGGCCGGGATCTCACGCAAGCGCTTCCACACATCGCGTTGGAAGCTCGTGCCGCCCTCGGGCGCGACCGCGATGTGCTCGAGCGCGTCGACGTCACCGTCGAAGTATGCGGTGAGGGCGGTGTGAACACCCCACCGATCCCTGCGGGCCTGCTGTGGGGTCGCGTCGAAGGTGGCGGCGCGCACAACACCCTCCTCCACGACTGCCCGGAACGAACCAAGGGGGAACGCCACTACTGCGAGATCTGTTGTCATGCCGTTGTTGTACGTCATGCACTCCAGACAGATCCGGACACACGCCCGGATGTCCGGATCTGTCCATGGCGATGGGCTAGAACTCAACCCGTGAGCCCGTTCACCGCCGTCGTCACCACGGGTATCTATTGCCGGGCCGGCTGCCCGGGCACGCCGCTTCGCCGCAACACCCGACCGTACGCGTACGCCGCGGCGGCGGAGGCGGCCGGTTTCCGGCCGTGCCTGCGGTGCCGTCCCGACCGCGAGCCGGATCCCGGCTGTGTCGACTCGCCGGAGCTCGTGTGCCGCGCCCTGCGGAGCATCTCGGACGGTGCGCTCGACGGCGCGACCGAGGACGCCCTCGCGGCGCGCCTCGGTGTCAGCGCCCGGCACCTGCGCCGGCTCTTCGACGCGCACGTGGGAGCGACGCCAGCCGAAGTTGCACGTTCGCGGCGCGCACACTTCGCACGCCGCTTGCTCGACGACACGGACCTGCCGGTCGCGCGCGTCAGCGACGCGGCCGGTTTCA